>CAZDSB010000302.1:0-8876 GCA_964507515.1 uncultured Myxococcaceae bacterium | reverse complement strand
TTCGTGCGGCTGACCGGGTGCCATCTCCGCTGCCGGTGGTGCGACTCGGCGTTCGCCTTCCGGGGCGGGACGCGGATGGCGGTGTCCGACGTGGTCGAGCGGGTGAAGGCGCTGGGCTCGCCGCGGGTGGAGGTGACCGGGGGAGAGCCGCTGCTGCAGCCAGGCGTCTATCCACTGATGGAGGCGCTGCTGGCCCAGGGCCTCGTGGTGCTGCTCGAGACGTCGGGTGCGATCGACGTGCGCCTGGTGCCGCCGGCGGTGCACAAGATCGTCGACGTGAAGTGCCCCGGTTCGGGCGAGGTGGACCGAAACGACTGGCGCTGTCTGGAGAGCCTGACCGCGCGGGACGAGCTGAAGTTCGTGCTCGCCTCGCGGCAGGACTACGAGTGGGCGAGGGCCTGCATCGCGGAGCGCGGTCTCGAGCGCGGGCCAGCCGGATTGCTCTTCTCGACGGTGCACGGCGAGCTGTCGCCGACGGACCTGGCGGAGTGGATCATCGCCGACAGGCTGCCGGTGCGGTTCCAGCTCCAGCAGCACAAGGTGCTCTGGGCGCCGGACGCCCGCGGGGTGTGACCTCGAGCGGCGCCACGCCTCCGCTCAGATGACGACGCGAGGCGCCGCGGTCCTGGTGTCCCCGGTGTTCGGGGTACCCGTTGGCTCGATGAGGAGGATGTGCGTCTCCTCGTCGGCAACAGGGCGGTGCTCCACGCCCCTGGGAACGACGTGGAGCTCGCCCGGGCCGAGCTCCACGCTCCCATCGCGCAGCTCGATCCGGAGGCGGCCCTTCAGGACGAGGAAGAAGTCATCCGTGTCGTCGTGTTTGTGCCACACGAAGGGGCCCTTCACCTTGACCACCATCAGGTCGTGACCGTTGAACTGGCCGACCGTCCGCGGCTTGTAGTGCTCGGAGAAGGTGGCGAGCTTCTGCGCCAGGTTCACGCCGTTCATGAAGACCTCCTCGGTGCGCGGTCCGCTCGACTCGCACCTCCGATGAGCGTGCCCGTCGAAGGGAGCTCCTCGCCAGCACAGTTCCGGAGCGACCGAGGGGTCCCGGGGGGCGAGGCGCGCGCTCGAGGTGCAATAGCAACCCCGATCACAGCTCCCTCTGGGCGTGCGGGCCGGGTTGCTATTGCAACTCCAGCGGTCCTCGGCCTACCGACCCAGCGTGACACCTTGCGGCCGCCCCACGCGACCCGCCTCGCCTCGCGCGCGCTCTGGACTCTGACGGCCGTGGACTCCCGCCCGGGCCGTTACCGCTTCAGGCTCGCCAGGTCGATCGAGAACCGGTACTTCACGTCGCTCTTCACCGTGCGCTCGTAGGCCTCGTTCACCTTCTGGATGGAGATGATCTCCACGTCGGCCACGATGCCGTGCTTCCCGCAGTGGTCGAGCATCTCCTGCGTCTCGGCGATGCCTCCGATCTGCGACCCGGCGAGCCGCCTGTTCCCGCCGATGAGCGAGAAGGCTCGGATCTGCAGCTTCTCCGGCGGCACGCCGACCAGCGCCAGCGTTCCCTCGGGTCGGAGCACCGCCAGGTACGCCCCGATGTCGTGTGGCGCGCTCACCGTGTCGAGCAGGAGGTCGAACATGCCGGCCTGCGCCTTCAGCGCCGCCGGGTCCCGGCTCAGGACGAAGCCAGTCGCTCCGAGCCGCTCGGCGTCCTTCTGCTTCGAGGGCGACGTGCTGAACAGCGTCACGTCGGCGCCGAACGACCGCGCGAGCTTCACCGCCACGTGCCCGAGTCCCCCGAGGCCCACCACGCCGACCTTCTGCCCCGCCTTGGCCCCGAACCGACGGAGCGGCGAGTAGGTGGTGATGCCCGCGCAGAGCAAGGGCGCCGCCGCGGCTGGATCCAGTCCCGCCGGCACGCGCAGCGTGAACGGCTCGCGGACCACGATGGCCGACGAGTACCCGCCCTGGGTCGGCGTCTTCCGGTCCATCTCGGTGCTGTTGTAGGTCCAGGCCGGGGACTGGGTGCAGAACTGCTCGGTGCCTCGACGGCATGGCTCGCACCGGCCACAGGAGTCGACCATGCAGCCGACGCCTGCGAGGTCGTTGATCTTGAATCTCTTGACCTCCCGGCCCACGGCGGTGACGCGGCCCACGATCTCGTGACCGGGCACCATCGGGAACTGCGAACCACCCCACTCGTCGCGCGCCTGGTGAATGTCGGAGTGACAGATCCCGCAGAAGAGGATCTCCATCTGCACGTCGTCCGGACGGAGCTCTCGACGCTCCACGGTGAAGGGGCCGAGAGGCGCCCCGGCGGAGGTCGCGGCGTACGCAGGAACTTTCATCGGGCTCTCCTGATCAGGGACAGGCACGAACCGGCACGCGGCGACCTAACCGCCGCGGCCGTGCCTGTCCTGCAACCATGTGGAAACAATCGATGTTCGCTCGCCGGGGGGCCGCCGGAGCAAGCCCGAACCGCACGCCGGCAGAAGCAACGTCTCCGGCGAACGTCAGCGCCCGCCCCGCCGAACCTCAGCGCACGGGCGCCAGCAGCTCCGCCAGGCTGACTCGCGTCGCATGGATCCCCAGGCAGACGGCGGCGACTCCGATGCACGCGAACCACGCCGGCACCAGCAGCGCCTTCCGCCGGTGCTCGAACTGCCCCACCGCGAACCACGCCACGTAGGCCGGGATGAGGAGCACCATCAGCCCCGTCCCCAGGCTGCGACCGAAGGCGTGCCGCAGGATGGGGATGGTGAGCGCCGCCGCGGCAATCGAGAAGAGTGCACCCGTCCAGGCCAGCATCGTGCGAAGGTTCCCTGAGCGGAGGTCTCTACCATGGGCGCAGTCCGCAGCGTTCTCTTCTGGGCCATGTTCGGTGGCCTGGCCGGCACGTGGGTGGGAGGGGTCATCTCCCGGGCGTTCCTGCCCTGGTTCAACAGCCCCGGGACCGGGATCGCCTCGCAGTGTGCCTGTGAGCCGCTGGCCATCAACACCGTCTCGCACACGCTGACCATCGAGCTCGGGGGCCTGGTCACCGGCGCGGTGGTCTTCGGGGTCCTGGCGATCGTCTTCGGTGCTGGACGGAAGCGGAAGGTTCAGCCCTCGGCCCCGGCCTCACCGACAGCGCCCGCTGGCTGAGCAGCGCGAGCTTCTCTGTCCGGCTCAGCTGCTTGAGCGCCCACTCGCGCCGGAGCGCCATGCTCCGGTCCGCCGCGGGCTCGGAATACACCAGGCGAACCGGGAGCCGGCTCCGGGTGTAGGCCGCGCCGCGGCCACTCCGGTGCACCCGGAGGCGCTGCGCGAGGTCGGTGGTGGCCCCGGTGTACAGCGAGCCGTCGCAGCAGCGGAGCATGTACACGCACCAGTCATGCACCGTGAGGGCTGGGAGGCTGGTCATCCCGGGTGGCGCCATGCTACGGCACCGAGCCGCCCATGGCCCGTTTCCTCTACTCCTCACTCGCCGTCCTCGCGCTCCTGGGCTGCCAGAAAGGCAGCTCCGCGGATCGCATCACGCTCGACCTCTCCCCGAAGCAGGCGGAGGGCAAGCCCCTCGCCACGTTCAAGGGGGGGACCATCACCGTCGAGGAGGTGAACCGCCAGCTCGCGACCCTTCCCCCGATGGTCCGGATGCGCCTGCAGGGGACCGCGGCCAGGAAGGACTACGTCGAGGGCCTGGTCCGGGTGGAGCTTCTCGCCCGCGAGGCCATCCGGCAGGGGCTGCAGAGCGACCCCGACGTGGTGGAGACGGTGAAGAAGGTGCTCGCCCAGAAGATGCTCCAGCAGAGCCTGGAGAAGAACGCGCCCCAGCCGACCGACGACGAGGTGAAGGCCTGGTACGACAACCACCAGGCGGACTACCAGCGGCCGGAGCTGGTGCAGGTGCAGGACCTCTTCCTCACCGCCGACGCGAAGGACGCGGCGAAGCGCAAGGCCCGGGCGGGCGAGGCCGAGAAGCTCCGCGGCAAGGCGAAGGCGCTCAAGCCGGACGACGAGGCCGGGTTCGCCGCGCTGGTCAAGGCCAGCTCGGACGACGCGCTCACCAAGCAGATCGGTGGCGACCTCCGCCCGATGCCCGTCGCCGATCTCGAGGCGCGCTACGGGTCCGAGGTGTCCCAGGCGGCGAAGGCCCTGCAGTCGGCGGGTGAGGTCTCGCCGGTGGTGGCGACCGAGAAGGGGTTCCACATCCTCCGGCTGAAGTCCCGCACTCCGGCCCGCGTCCAGTCGCTGGACGAAGTGAAGATGCAGATCAAGAACCGGCTCTTCAGCGAGCGACGCACGGCCGCGAGTGACGATCTGCTGAAGCGCCTGAAGACGGAGTCCGGCTTCACCCTGGACGAGGCCGCGCTGGCCCAGCTGAACCCTGGTCCTGCCGGCCCCGGGCCCGGAGGGCCGGCGATGGGACACCCGGGACCCGGCGGGCCGGCGATGGGGCACCCCGGGCCCGGCGGGCCGGGCTCCATGCGTACGCCCCCACCGCCACCGGCGCCTCCGCAGACGAAATGACCCGCGTCCCCCTGTCCCGGGCGGCGGTCCTCCTGCTGCTCGCCGCAGCCGGCTGTCACCGCCGGCCCCCCGAAGATCCGAGCGCCGCCCCGGTGGCGTGGGTCAATGGACAGGTCCTCACTCGGGCGGAATTCGAGCGCGAGCTCGCCCGTTCTCTCGAGCTGGCCGATGGGACCAGCGCGCCGACACCCGATGAGCTCGGAGCGCTTCGCCACACCGTCCTCCAGGCCGGCATGGACCGCATCCTGTTCGTCCAGGAGGCCGCGAAGCGCGGCCTGGAAATCTCCGCGGCCGACGTCGAGCAGCGGCTGCAGCGCATGCGCGCCGACTGGCCAGTCGAGGAGTTCGACGCCCTCCTCTCCCAGCGCCACCAGACGCTGGACGAGCTCCGGGCAGAGCTCCGGGCGCAGCTGGTCCAGGAGCGGCTCTTCCACGAGCTGGTGTATCCCCGGGTCGCTGTCACCGAGGAGGAGATCCGGGCCGAGCTCGATGCGCATCCCGAGCTGCAGCAGGAGCCCGAGCAGGTGCACGCCGCCCAGATCGTCGTGAAGGAGCTGGACCAGGCCAAGGAGATCCGGGCGAAGCTCCGCGAGGGGGCAAAGTTCGCCGACCTGGCTCGCGAGCGCTCGCTCTCGGCCGACGCCAAGGACGGCGGTGACCTGGGCTGGTTCCCCCGCGGGGTGATGCCGCCGCAGTTCGACGCGGTGGCTTTCTCGCTCGGACCAGGGCAGATCTCCGAGGTGGTGACCACCGACTACGGTTTCCACATCTTCAAGCTGCTCGAGCGCAGACCCGCCCGGAAGAAGGACCTCGCCGCCGTCAGGGCGGAGATCGAGCGGCGGCTGCTCCGCGCGAAGCAGGAACAGGCACAGACCGATTTCGTGACCCAGCTCCGCTCCAAGGCGGAGCTCCGGGTCAACGAGACCCTGGTGGCGCAGGTCGTTCCCCGTGCGCTGGCCGGCCAGGGTCAGGAGACTCGCTGATGAGACGTTCCATCCTGGCCGGGCTCGCCGGCCTCGCGTTCCTGGCGGCGCCCCGGGCGCGCGCGGAGCTCGTCGATCGCGTCGCGGCGGTCGTGAACAACGACGTCATCACCCTGTCCGAGGTGGAGAAGCGCGCCGGCCCCGAGCTTGCCCGCGTCGACCAGGAGACCACCGGCCCGGACCGGGCACAGAAGCGGGCGGCCGCGCTGAAGCGGGTCCTGGACACGATGATCGACGAGAAGCTCGTGGACAACGAGCTCAGGGAGCTCAAGGTCACCATCAGCGACAAGGAGGTCGACGGCGCGGTCGACGAGGTGAAGAAGAGCTACAACCTGACGGACGAGCAGCTGCAGCAGGCAGTCTCGCGCGAGGGCTACAGCATCGCCGAGTACCGCGAGCAGATGCGCAAGCAGATCGGCCGCTACAAGCTCATCAGCGAGAAGGTCCGCAAGAACGTCAAGGTCTCCGACGCCGACGTGCAGAGCGAGTACGACCGGATGACCCGCGCCGAGGGCGAGGACTACGAGGTTCACATCCGGCACATCCTCATCGCCGTGCCGCGCAGCGCCTCGGCGGCCCAGGTCGATACGGCGCGCCGGAAAGCGGCTGCGATCGCCGTGGAGGCTCGCGAGCCCGGCGTGGACTTCGCCGAGCTGGCGAAGAAGCGCAGCGAGGGCAGCAGCTCGTCCGATGGCGGGGACCTGGGGTTCTTCAAGCGCGGCACGATGGTGCCGGAGTTCGAGCGGGTGGCGTTCAACCTCAAGACCGGCGAGGTCTCCGATCCGGTGCGTACCCAGTTCGGCTGGCACGTCCTGAAGCTGGAGGAGATCCGCAAGCTGGGCATGAAGCCCCTCGCCGAGGTCCGCCCGGAGATCGAGGAGCGCCTCCGGAAGGCTCAGGCCGAGCGACTCACCGCCCAGTACATGGAGACGCTCCGCAGCGCCGCCGTGGTGGAGAAGAAGATCTGAGCGCGGCGCCCGCGGCCGGCCGTCCGCGGGTCGGCATCTCGCTCGGGGACCCTTCCGGCATCGGTCCGGAGATCGTGGACCGGGCGCTGGCGAATCCGGGTGTCCGGCGCGCGCTCGTCCCGGTGGTGTTCGGCGACGGGCCGATGCTCGAGCGGCTCCCGACGCTGCGGCGGCTGCCCCCGGTCGACGCCCGAGCGCAATTCCCGGATAGCGGTCCGGCCCGGGTGGCCGTCACCGAGCTGGCGGCGAAGGACCGCGCGCCCGGGAAGCCGACGCGGGCCGGTGGAAAGGCGCAGCTGGCCTACGTCACCGCGGCCGTGGAGTCGGCGCTCGACGGTCGGGTCGACGCGCTCTGCACCGCGCCGGTGTCGAAGGAGCAGATCACCCGGGCCGGGGTGCGCTTCATGGGGCACACCGAGCTGCTCGCCGGCTCCTTCCGGCGCGAGGTGATGATGCTGATGGACGGGCCTCGGGTGAAGGTGGCGCTGGCGACCAACCACCTGGCGCTCCGGGACGTGCCGCGCGCGCTGGAGAAGAACCGGCTGGCGGCGCAGCTCCAGCTCCTCTCGGCGTCGCTCCAGCCGGTGCTCGGCCGGCGGCCGCGCATCGCCGTCTGCGGCCTGAATCCACATGCGGGAGAGGGTGGGCTGCTCGGGGACGAGGAGAGGCGGATCATCGCTCCGGCGATCGCCCTCGCGCGCCGACGCGGCGTGGACTGCACCGGGCCGTGGCCGGCGGATGGGCTCTTCGCCCGGCCGGACCGGATGCCCGCCGACGTCGTGCTGGCGATGTTCCACGACCAGGCGCTCGTGGTCGCGAAGGCCCTGGACTTCGACCGCACGGTGAACGTGACGCTCGGGCTGCCGGTGCCGCGGACGTCGCCCGACCACGGGGTGGCCTACGCGCTCGCCGGCAAGGGGAAGGCCAGCGCCGAGCCGATGATCGCGGCGCTGCTGAAGGCGGCTGAGCTCGCCGCGCCTGCCCGCCGGACGACGAGGCGCGCTGCTTCCAGTCCGCGCCCGCGTGCCTAGCTTCCTCCTCTCGAGGGAGGACGCGATGGACGAGCAGATGAAGGACATCGAGCAGGTCGCGGATCTGATCCGCGGCATCCGGGTGGCGATGCTGACCACCGTGGATGGCGACGGCGAATTTCATTCCCGTCCGATGGCGACGCAGCACGTCGACTTCGACGGGACGCTGTGGTTCTTCACCCAGGCCACCTCGGAGAAGGTGGCCGACCTCGAGCGCGACGCGCGGGTGAACGTCGCCTACACGGACGAGGACCGCGCCCGCTACGTGTCGCTCTTCGGTACCGCTCGCCTGGTGCTCGATCGGCAGAAGATGAAGGAGCTCTGGAGCCCGCTGCTGAAGGCGTGGTTCCCCGGAGGTCTGGACGATCCGGAGCTCGCGCTCCTCGAGGTGACGGTGACCGGGGGCGAGTACTGGGACGCGCCCTCGAGCCGGCTGGTTCGCCTGGCGCTGCTCGTCAAAGGCGCGCTCACCGGCACCGGGATGCCCGCCGGCGAGCACGGCCACCTCGACGTGCACCACTAGCAGCCCCGCGCCCTCGTCTCAGCCCGCCGGGGTCAGGGTGATCTCGGCGATCTCCGGCGTGGAGAACAGGCGCATCGGCGGGCCCCAGAACCCAGTGCCCCGGTGCGCGTACACCCAGACGCCGAGCAGCTTGCGGAGCCCCCGGACGACCGGCTGCTGCAGCCGGACGAAGAGGTGGAACGGGAAGATCTGCCCGCCATGGGTGTGTCCGGCGAGCAGGAGGTCCACGCCGTGCGGCGCGGCCCGCGTCACCGCCCGCGGCTGGTGCGCGAGTAGCACCCGGGGAGCGCCCTCCGGCGCCCCGGCGAACGCCAGATCCGGCCGGCTCTCGTGGTCGGCGAAGAAGCGTCCGCCGTGGAGATCGGGGATGCCGCCGATGACCACGGCGCCGCCGGCACGCTCCACCACCCGGTGCTCGTTGTGGAGCACCGTCAGGCCCAGCTCCTTCACCATCCGGACCGACTGGAGCGCGTCCCAGTAGTACTCATGGTTGCCGGTGACGAAGTACACGCCGTGCGGCGCATCGAGGTCGGCGAGCGGCTTCAGCGCCTGCTCCACGACCTCCACGGGCCCATCCACCAGGTCGCCGGTGATGGCCACCACGTCGGGGTGGAGCGCGTTCACCCGATCCACCACCCGGCGGAGGAACGCCTCCCCCAGCCGGTCACCGATGTGCAGGTCGCTGATCTGGACGATGCGCAGCCCGGCGACGCCCGGAGCGAGCTTCTCCAACGGCACACGCACGCGGCTCAGGACCAGCCGGCCGCGCGCCGTCCAGATCGCGAACGGGACCAGGATCGCCGTTCCCAGCGCGATTGCCACCGCCTGCAGACGCGCCTGGTGCAGCGCCGCGGCGGCGCCGGGCCAGCCATGCAACAGGCCGTAGAGCAGCCGTCCCAGATCCGTGACGACG
>CAZDSB010000301.1:0-4007 GCA_964507515.1 uncultured Myxococcaceae bacterium | reverse complement strand
CCCTCGACGATGTGGAACCGGACGTCGAGCAAGCCCGAGGGCACGTCCTCGGTGGCGCCCACCAGGGACACCGCGGCGTCCACCCAGCCAAGCTCGCGGTAGGCGCGCTGCATCGCCTCGGCGGCGTCGCGCCACGCCTCCTCGACGAAGACCGTCGTCGGTGGAGGGTCCGGACTGTCCGCGCGCCCCTCCGGAGCGCCGCGCCCGGAGAGGCGCAGCGGGTCCGTCTCGAGGCGCTGGTCGGACGGCTCCGGACGGCGGTCGCGCATGACGCGGTCGAGCAGGGTGCGCAGCTCGGCCTCGGAGAGTCCGGTGCGTCCCTCGAACTCGACGTTCCGGACCCGCACCTGCCGTCCCTCGGAGACGTGGAACACCACCACCGCGCGCTTCCCGTCGGGGCTGGTCACCTCGCGCGGCTCCACCCGGACGTCGCGGAATCCGCGGTAGCGGTAGAAGGCCTCGACCCTCCGCGACTCGCGCTCCAGCACCGAGCGGTCCAGCGTCTCGGCCGGATCGATGGCCAGCACCGAGCGGAGCCAGGCGGACGGGTAGCGGCGGTTTCCCTCGAAGCGGAGGGTGAAGGCGGGACCCGCCTCGTCTGGGACGGTGACGACGGCGCCCGTCTCCTCGATCGTCACCCGGGGAGCGCCCACCCGGGCTCGGGCATGCCCCGTGTCGCGGTACAGGCTGCGGAGCGCCTCCGCGCCGGGGTCGAGGCGCGTGCGGTCGAGGATGTCGCCCACCCGGAGCCCGAAGGCCGTGGCGAGCCGGCTGGCCGGAAGGCTGGGCTGGCCGTCGAAGCGCACCGCCGCGACCCGGGTGGGCTGACCCTCGTGGATCGCCAGCGTCACGACGACCGTGTCCCCCGAGGGCTTGGCGGTGGCCGAGATCTCGGCCTGGTTCCAGCCCCGCCGGGCGTACGCCGCGAGGAGCGCCGTCCGCGCCTCGTCCAGCTTCTCCGGCCAGTACTCGCTGCCTGCTTGCAGGCGCGCAGCGGTCAGCAGCTCGTCCCGGCCCAGCGCCCTCGCACCGGTCACGTCGATGCGGGCGATGCGCACCACCGGCGCGAGCTCGAAGGTCACCACCAGCCCGTCCGGGCCCTCGTCTCCCCGGGCGACGACGTCGGAGAACCGGCCGGTGGAGAAGAGGCGCTCGATGCTCCGGCGCACCGCGCGGGCCGACAGCGGTTGACCCGGAATGACGGCCACCAGGCCCTGGAGGTCGGCCGGCACCTGCCCGCCGCCGCGCATCTCCAGCTTCACCGAGCTCACCACCGGCGGCGTCGCGGCAGCACCCGGCCCCTGCGCCTGCACTGGCGCGGCGACCAGGAGCAGCGCGAGCAGGAGCCTTACTCGACGTTCCAACGGAGCTTGAGATCGACCCCCAGGTTTCCGATCGGAACGTCGTTGTACACGTTGTCCCACTGGATCTGGGCGGAGACGCGATCGTCGAACCGGTACTCGGCGAGGGCGCGCGTGCCCTTCCCGGACACGGGCTGGGAGAGGCCGAGCTTAAGCTGGTCGGTGAGGAACTTCGACTCCAATTGCACCGTCGGCTCCACCAGCCCGTTGGCGTCGTTATAGAGCGTGGAGACGTGGAAGCTCAGGTCCCGGATCACCGAGTTGCGCGGAAGGAACTTCTGCACCTGCCGGTCGAGCCCCGAGGCCTGGTAGAGCGCCTCGGCGGCGATGCCGGCCCCGGTCGTGGTGGTGTTGCTGTTGGCCCGGTCCCGGGACGTCACCCCGAGGGTGAGCAGCGAGATGACGTCCCCCTCGGGAAGGCTGGGCTCGCTGGAGAGCAGGACCTGAGGCTGGCTCGTCTTGCCGAAGGCGTGTAGTCGGATGAGGTACTCGCGCACCTGCGTCTCGGCGCGCACGTCGAACACCCCCTCGAGGCTTCGCCGGTCCTTGAAGTCGACCGCGCCCTGAGTGACGTTGAAGGTGGTTCCGCGGAAGAAGGCCTGGCTCCCCTGCCCCGCCTCCATCGCCCCGATGAGGCCGGGGTGGAGGTTGCTTCCGGTGAGACGGAGGTCTCCGACGATGCGTGCCCGGGCGAGGTTGTTCTCCACCGCGGCGTCCTTGAGGTGCAGCGCCACGTCGAGCTGGAGCCATTCGATCGGGGCCTCGCCGGGGGCGCTCGGCCGGTTTGCGCGGGCGAGCAGCGTGTCGAAGCCGAAGGGCCGCCGGTAGCGAAGCCGCTGCACGTCCAAATCGCCGGCGAGGAAGAACGCACCCGGGCGACCGGTCAGGGTGAGCTCGCCGGTCGCCGCGAACGGCGCGTCCTCCACGACCCGCACCGAGACCTGGTCCAGCTGCAGCTGCACCTCGAGCTGCTCGGGGCGGAAGCGGCGCCAGCGCACGTCGCCGCGGCTGCTCAGCCGCCCGTCGTTGGCCTGGCCCTCGAGGTCGCTCCAGAGGATGCGTGACTCGCTGAAGTCGAGCTTGCCCTTCAGCCCCCGCAGCTCCAGCGGTTGCCCGCGCACCCGGAAGCCGGCGTCAACCAGGGTGGCGGTGCCGACGACCTGGGGATCGGCCGGCTCGCCCCGGGCGGTGCCGAGCAGGTCCAGCTTCCCGGAGGTGCGCTCCAGGCCCTGGACGAAGGACTCGAGGAGGCGGAGGTCCACCGATCCAGAGACCGCGACGTCCATCGCGCCTTCCTCGAGGTAGCCGGAGGCGCTGACCTCGGTCTCGGGACCCTTCAGCCGGATTCCCTCGGTGCTCACCCGTCCGCTGCGGAAGCGCACGTCCCACGGGCCGTCGCTCTCGGCGCGGAACTCGCCTCGCTGCAGCTTGAGCGTGTCGAGGTGAATCAGGCCGCGGGAGGCTTCGGGCTCGGTGAGGGTTCCGCTCGCGGTCAGGACGCCGTTCATCGAGCCGTTGAGCCCCTGCGCGGCCGCGGTGTCGGGCAGCAGCGCCCGGATGTCCGCGAGCGCGAGCTTGAGGGTGGCCTCGTACGGGTACGGCTTCTTGATGCGCGCCGTGAGCCGGAGGTCGGTGTCCGCCACGGGGCGTCCCTTCACCTCCAGCTGCTCGCCGAGCGCACGGGCCTCGAGCGCCATCGCGCCCAGCGCCCGGCCGGAGAGATAGACCTGTGGCCCGCCGAGCGTCATGGACACGTCGGGCACCTGGTCCGTGCCGCCCAGCGTGCCGGCGAGGGTGAGCGTGCCGCGCGCCCGGAGCCGCTTCGCGAGGTCCGGACCGAGCACCTCCTCGAGCTGCAGGCCGTCGACCCGGAACTTGCCCGAGAGCGGTCCCTCGATGTCCCACCGCCCGTCGGCCTTCGAGGTGCCCAGCGGGCCCCGCAGCGCGACCGAGTCGAGCGCGATGGCGGTTCCCTGGTCCAGCCGTGCGTGGAGCGCACCGTCACCGAGGCGCCGCCCGGAGAGGCTGACGCCGGCGAGGTCCAGGTCGAACCGCCCCTCCATCGTCTCCGCCGGGCCCTCGAGCGTCATCGCCCCGCGCGCGCTTCCCACGACGATGCGGCGGAGCGACTGGATCGCCGGAGAGACGGGAGCGAGCACCTCGACCAGGTCCTCCACCCGTCCGTTGGGAATGCTGGTGGCGACGTGGACGATGGGCGAGTCGCCGCGGAAGTCGAGCGCCGCGCGTCCCTGGTACGCGGTGCGTCCCTTCATTCCGGTGGCGTCCGGGAAGTTGAGGACCCCGTCACGGACGTTGAGCGTCGAGGAGAGATTTCCGAGGGCGAAGCCACGGAAGCTCGAGTCTTGAAGCGCCAGCTCCCCATCCAGGAAGACGAAGCCCGGGGGAATGCGGATGGAGACTCGCGCAGCACCCACGCCGCCCAGCGGGATGTCCGCGAGCTTGCCCACGTCCTCGAGCACGAACGGCTCGACGCTGGTCTCGATGGTGATGGGCCCCCGGCCAGCGTAGGGAATGACGACGTTGGCAAGCGCGTGCGAGGAGGCGACCTTGACCTTGCCGTTCAGCAGCTCGACACGGTCGGGGTGGATGCCGAGATCGACGGCCACCTCGGCCGAAGGAATGGAG
>CAZDSB010000300.1:0-4127 GCA_964507515.1 uncultured Myxococcaceae bacterium | reverse complement strand
GAGGCGGGCCCGGGGGAGGACCGGACGAAGAAATCCTTCCGGAACAAGTTCGCCCTCTCCGGCCTGGCAAACCTCAAGAAGCTCCGCCCCGCCCCGCTCTTCACCCAGGCCGCGCTCGAGCTGATCGAGGTCGGCAACTTCGACGACGACCTGGCGCGCATCGCCGAGTGCGACTGGGTGGTCGAGGTGGTGAAGGAGGACCTCAAGGTCAAGCAGGACCTGTTCGCGCGCGTCGAGCAGCACCTCAAGCCGGGCGCCGTCATCAGCTCCAACACGTCGGGCCTCTCGGTCACCGGGATGCTCCAGGGTCGCGGCCCGGCGTTCCGGAAGAGCTTCCTGGTCACTCACTTCTTCAACCCGGTCCGGTACATGAAGCTGCTCGAGCTCGTTCCCGGCCCAGACACCGAGCCCGGCGTGCTGGCCCGCATGGCACGATTCGGCGAGGAGACGCTCGGCAAGGGCATCGTCTGGGCGAAGGACTCGACCAACTTCATCGCCAACCGCATCGGCACCTACGGAATGCTGCGGGTGCTCGGCGACATGCAGAAGGCGGAGCTCACCGTCGAGGAGGTGGACAAGATCTTCGGCCCGGCGATGGGGCGGCCGAAGAGCGCGGTCTTCCGCACCACCGACATCGTCGGCCTCGACACCTTCGTCCACGTCGCGCAGAACTGCTACGACACGCTGACCAAGGACGAGGAGCGCGACACGTTCCTCGTTCCCGAGTTCGTCAAGAAGATGGTCGCCGCGAAGATGCTCGGCGACAAGACCGGCGGCGGCTTCTACAAGAAGGTGAAGGGCAAGGACGGTGAGACCGAGATCCAGGCGCTCGACCTCGCCACGCTGACCTACCGGCCGCAGCGAAAGGTCCGCTTTGATTCGCTCGGCGCCGCCAAGGGCGTCGACGACGTCGCCGAGCGCATCCGCACGGTCCTCACCGGCACGGACAAGGCAGCAAAGTTCGCCGAGCGGGTGACGCTGGACTCGCTCGCCTACGCGAGCCGGCGCATCCCGGAGATCTCCGACGACCTGGTCAACATCGACCGTGCCCTCCGCTGGGGCTTCGCCTGGGACCTCGGTCCCTTCCAGGTGTGGGACGCGTACGGCGTACGCAAGGGCGTGGAGCGGATGAAGGAGCTGGGCCTGAAGCCGGCTGCCTGGGTGGAGCAGATGCTCGCCTCGGGCCGGGAGAGGTTCTACGGCGTCGACGGGACCCGGGACACCGCCTGGGACATCCCGGCGAAGAAGGCCGCGCCGGTGCAGGAGAACGCGCGGACCCTCCGCGTCGAGCACCTCCGGCGAAAGAACGGCCGGCTCGAGGGGAACGACAGCGCCACGCTCTGGGACATGGGCGACGGGGCTCTCCTCCTCGAGTTCCACACCAAGATGAACTCCATCGACGACGGGATCGTCGAGATGATGAACAAGGCGCTCGACCGCACCGAGGCCTCCGCCCGCGGGCTGGTCATCGGCAACGACGGCGCAAACTTCTCCGCCGGCGCGAACATCATGGCCCTTCTGATGGCCATCAAGAGCGACGACCTCGCCTCGGTGGAGAAGCTGGTCGCCAACTTCCAGCAGGCCAACCAGCGGATGCGCTACAGCCCCATCCCCGTCGTCGCCGCGCCGTTCGGCCTCACCCTCGGCGGAGGCGCCGAGGTGACCATGGGCGCCAACGCCATCCAGGCCGCGGCCGAGCTGTACATGGGGCTGGTCGAGGTCGGCGTGGGTCTCATCCCCGGCGGCGGCGGCAACCTCCAGCTGCTCCGGAACCTCTACGGCCCCTTCGCCACCGACCGCGACTTCGACCCGCTCCCGTTCCTCAAGAAGATGTTCCTGACCATCGGAACGGCGAAGGTCGCGACCTCCGCCGAGGAGGCCCGGGAGATCGGCTTCCTCCAGCGAGCGGACGGCATCACCCTCAACCGCGACTTCCTCCTCAGCGACGCGAAGGCGCGGGTGCTTGGGATGGCGGACTCGGGGTTCAGGCCGCCGCGGCCGACGCACTTCCGGCTCCCCGGCCGGAGCGGCGCGGCGACGGTGGACATGATGCTCTACGACATGCAGGTCAACAATCAGATCTCCGAGTACGACCGGCACATCGGCCAGAAGCTCGCCCACGTCATCACCGGCGGCGACGTCTCGGCCTTCGCGCCGGTCAGCGAGCAGCACCTGCTCGACCTCGAGCGCGAGGCGTTCCTCTCGCTCTGTGGCGAGGAGAAGACCCAGGATCGGATCGCGGCCATGCTCGAGACGGGCAAGCCGCTGCGGAACTAGTCCGTGAGGAGACCAGCACCCATGTCCAACCGAGTCGTCATCGCCAGCGCAGTCCGCACCCCCTTCACCCGGGCCCTCAAGGGCGAGTTCAAGGACACCCGCCCGGACACCCTCGCCGCCGACGCAATCAAGGCCGCGGTGGCCGCCGTTCCAGGCCTCGAGCCCAAGGCCGTCGACGACGTGGTCCTCGGCTGCGCGATGCCGGAGGCCGAGCAGGGCATGAACGTCGCCCGTCAGGCCGCGCTCCTCGCCGGGCTCCCGGACAGCGTTCCGGCGATGACCATCAACCGGTTCTGCAGCTCCGGCGTGCAGTCCATCGCCCAGGTGGCTCAGTCGATCGCCGCGGGGATGTACGATGTCGCCGTCGCCGGCGGCACCGAGTCGATGAGCATGGTTCCGATGGGCGGCAACAAGGTCTCCGCCAACCCGGAGCTCATGGACGGCCATCCGGAGATCTACACCTCGATGGGGGCGACCGCGGAGAACGTCGCCAAGCGCTTCGAGGTCTCCCGCGCCGACCAGGACGCCTTCGCCGCCGAAAGCCAGCGCCGTGCGGCCGAGGCCCGGGCGAAGGGCATCTTCAAGGACGAGATCATCCCGGTGAAGACCGAGGTGTTCGACGAGGACGGGACCCCGCACGAGGTGACCGTGAGCGAGGACACCATCCTTCGCCCCGACACCACCCTCGAGGGCCTGACGAAGCTGAAGCCGGCCTTCAATCCCCAGGGGACCGTCACCGCGGGAAACGCCTCGCCCCTCACCGACGGCGCCGCGGCCGCCGTGGTCATGTCCGAGGAGAAGGCGAAGGCGCTGGGCGTGAAGCCACTCGGCTACTTCATCGACTTCCAGGTGGCCGGCGTGCCTCCGGAGATCATGGGCATCGGGCCTGTCCCGGCGGTGCGGAAGCTCCTGGCGAAGAACAAGCTCGAGGTGAAGGACATCGACCTCTTCGAGCTGAACGAGGCCTTCGCCGCGCAGGCGCTGTACTGCATCCGCGAGCTGGGCATCGACAAGTCGAAGGTGAACGTCAACGGCGGAGCGATCGCCCTCGGGCATCCGCTGGGCACGACCGGCACGCGCCTCACGGCGACCTTGCTCCGGGAGCTCAAGCGGCGTGGTGGCCGGTACGGCGTGGTCACGATGTGCATCGGCGGAGGAATGGGCGCGGCGGCTCTCTTCGAGGCCGCCTGATGCGGGCTGTCCTCCTGACGGCCCTTCCCCTCGCGGCCCTCGCCTGTTCGCATGCAGCACCCGCCCCCGCGAAGGCTGCGCAGGCCGCGGCGCCGGACGCAGGCGTGGGCCTGGTCTATCCGGTCGCGCGTACCGTCGACGTGGTGGACGACTACCACGGGACGAAGGTGGCCGATCCGTACCGCTGGCTCGAGGACCCCTCCAGCCCGGGCTACCGCGAGTGGATCGACGCCGAGAACGCAGTCACCGAGCGGTTCCTCTCCGCGCTTCCCGACCGTGGACCGCTGCGCAAGCGCCTGACCGCGCTCTGGGACTACGAGCGGTACGAGGTTCCCGTCCGCGAGGGCAACCGCGTCTTCTACCTGCGCAACAGCGGGTTGCAGCCCCAGCCCATCCTGTACGTCGTCGACCTTCCGAGGTTCGAGCCGCGGCCGCTGCTCGATCCGAACACGCTGAGCAAGGACGGCACGGTGGCGATCACCGGGACGGTGCCCTCGCGCGACGGCAACCTGCTCGCCTACGGCACCGCCGAGGCCGGCAGCGACTGGCAGGAGTGGCGGGTCCGGAAGGTGGACACCGGTGAGGACCTGGCGGACCGCATCCAGTGGGTGAAGTTCTCCGCCGCCGAGTGGACGCCCGACGGGAGCGGCTTCTATTAC
>CAZDSB010000299.1:0-6546 GCA_964507515.1 uncultured Myxococcaceae bacterium | reverse complement strand
GTTCGTCCGCGTGGTGGAGGGACGGCAGCCGGAGGTGGTGGCCGTGTCGGGCTCCAACTACGTCGAGGTGGGCTTCGCGCTCGGCGCGCCGACGGGAAGCACGCGGCGGGTGGTGTGCTTCAGCGCGCTGGACAACCTCGTCAAGGGTGGCGCCGGTCAGGCGATCCAGGCGTTCAACGTGATGATGGGCTTCGACGAGACGCTCACCCTGAAGGAGCCGGGGCTCTGGCCGTGAGCGCGCTCTCGGACTTCGCCGGCCGCTGGTTCGTGGTGAAGGTGGGCGGTGAGCTCGCCGCGGAGCGCACGCGGCTGGCCGGTAGCGTCGGGGCCGCCGTGGGCGAGTTCCTCTCCGCCGGCATCCGGGTCTGCATCGTCCACGGTGCCGGGCCCCAGGCCACGGAGCTCGGGCGCCGGCTGGGGCTCGAGCCGACCATCGTCGGCGGGCGCCGGGTGACCGACCCCGAGACGCTCGAGGTGATGAAGATGGCGCTGGCCGGGCAGGTCTCGGTCGACGTCGCGGCGGCCATGCGGCTGGCCGAGGTCCCGGCGCTGTGCACCACCGGAGTGTCGGCGGGTCTGGTGGACGCCGTCCGCCGGCCGCCGAAGGTCATCACCGGCGCGGGGCCGGACCCGGTGGACCTCGGGCTGGTGGGCGACATCGTGTCGGTCGACACCGCGGCGCTGGAGAAGCTCGCCAGCGTGGGGTTCGTGCCGGTGATGGGCTCGCTCGGAGGCGACTCCGGCGGGAACGTCTTCAACATCAACGCGGACACCGTCGCCGCGCGCGTCGCGTCGAAGCTCCGGGCGGCGAAGCTGTTCCTGGTGTCGAACGTGCCCGGCGTGCTCCGCGACAAGAACGACGTCTCGACCCGCATGCCGAGGCTCACCGCCGCCGAGGCGCGCGAGCAGATGGCGTCCGGCGTCATCTCGGGCGGGATGATCCCGAAGGTGGAGGAGTCGCTGGCGATGCTCGAGGAGGGCATCGAGGCGGTTCACATCGTGGGCATCGATCCGCCGACGGCCATTCTCGAGGAAGCGCGCGAGGCGGGCAGCCGGGGGACCGCGTTCGTGCGCTGAGCCGCCCCGGCGAGAATCTCGAAACGGTCGAAGGCAGCTCCTCAGCTGGAGCGTCGCGACCTGACGGCAGCGGCTCAGCCCTGCTTCTTCTTCCGCCGCGGCCGCGCGACCAGCTCTCCGCCGCAGTTCGGGCAGACGCCCTTCATCGCCTCGGTGCACGCGACGCAGAACGTGCACTCGAAGCTGCAGATCCGTGCCGGGCCGTCCGCGCTCAGGGCCGCGCCGCAGCGCTCGCACACCGCGCGCATCTCCAGCGGCATCTTCTGCCTCTCCTCAGTTCCGCTCGAGAACCTTCAGCGCCTCGGTGATCTCGTCCTGGCCACAGCCGTGCGGCATCTTCTTCTTCTTCGCCTTCTGCAGCGCGGCCACCGCCTGTGGCCGGCCCAGCTCTCCCAGCCGGCGGGCGGCCACCACCCGGGCCGGACAGTCCGTCCCGTCGAGCCACTTCCCGTAGACGCCCACCAGGTCCAGCGTCTCCGTCCGGTGCTGTGACTCGAGGTACTGCAGCGCGCCCCAGGCTGCGTCGCCCTTCCCCGATTCCGCGATCGCCCGCAGGACCGCAGTCGAGCGCCCCGCGTCCAGCCGGTCCAGGAAGTCCGAGCGCGGACCCTCGCCGCCCTCGTGCGCCAGGTCCTCCGCGATGCCCGCCAGCGCCCGCGGGTCCAGCACCGAGCTCGAATCGCGCGAGGCGAGCAGGACCTTGAGCTCCGTCGCGTGGTCCTTCACCGCGTGCAGCGCGGCCGCCCGGAGTCCCGCCACCTCCGCCGCCGGGGTTCCCGCCTTCTCCATCCGCTCGAGCATGGTCAGCGCCTCGCGCGCCTTCCCCGCATCGAGCTGCGCCGCCGCCTCGGCCACTCCGGCCGAGCGTCCGCGGAGCGCCAGGAACGCGACCACCGCCACCAGCGCCCCGAGGCCGATCAGGAGCGGCGTCCGCCACCACGGCGGCTCCATCCTCGTGGAGAGCGTGTCCGCCACGCGCGGGGGCGGCACCGGGGTGACGGACCCGGTGGGCAGCTCCAGCAACGGTGTTTCCGGGGCGGGGCGGTTCTCCGTCTGGGGCCTGCGGGCGAAGATGACCTCCGACACCGTCGAGATCGCGCGGGGCAGCAGCGGAAGCATCCGCATCGTCGCCTGGGGCGGCGCCTCCAGCGCCCGCACCAGATCCGTCGCGGTCTGGAACCGCGCCCGCGAGTCCTTCGCCAGGCACCGCATCACGATGGCCGACAGGTCCGCGTCGTCCGCCATCGACGGCGTGTTCTCCACCAGCGGCGTCGGCACGGTGCCGATGTGCTGGAGCAGGTAGTCGCGCGCGTTCGGGCCGACGAAGGGCAGGTTTCCCGAGAGCACCCGGTAGGCCAGGACACCGAGGGAATAGATGTCGCTCCGGGCGTCCAGCGGGTGCCCCATCGCCTGCTCCGGCGAGAGGTACTCCGGGGTCCCCAGCACCACCCCGACCTGGCTCAGGCCCTTCGCGTCCGGGTCCGGCTCGAGCAGCTTCGCGATGCCGAAGTCCAGCAGCCGCGCCTGCTCCCCGCGGGGGCCCGGCGTGAGGACGACGTTCTCCGGCTTGAGGTCCCTGTGGATGATGCCCTTGTCGTGGATGGCCGCGAGGCCCTCGGCCAGCTGCATCAGGATGCGGCGCCCACGCTCCGGAGCCAGGGGCCCGCTCCCCAGGTGTTGCAGGAGGGTCTCCCCCTCGGCGAACTCCATCACCAGGCAGGTCGAGTCCTGGGACTGCCCGAAGTCGATGACCCGCACCACGGCGGGGTGCTCCACGCTGGAGAGCAGCCGGGCCTCCCGGCGGAAGCGCTCGCTCATGCCCGGCTGCTGGCCCACTTCCCGGCGGAGCACCTTCAACGCGACGCGGCGGCCGAGGCTGACCTGCTCTGCGAGGTACACCTCACCCATGCCGCCACCCCCGAGGTGGTTCAGCACGCGGAAGCGCTCCCCGAGGACCAGTGAGTTCGGCTCGAGCACGGCCGATCGGACGTTATCAGCCCCGCGGGTCCGTCCTCACTGTCGTCCGCGTGCCTACCCAGCGGGCGATCGACCGGAAATGTCCCTTTTTTGGGGCGCCTGAGGGTGGGTGGTACCGTCGCCGACCGCACCTTTCATGGCTTCCGAGGACACGTCCGGAGGCTCGGTTCCGCCCGCCCCGGAAGGTCGGGCGACCGGGCCCGAGCTGCGATTGCTGGACCGGCGCGCGTTCGTCGGCTTCCCGCCGGTCGAGCTGCGTCCGGGCATCAACGTCGTCGACTTCGGGCTGCAGATTCCCGACGTCAGCTTCCCCTTCAACGTCGGCGGGGGCGCCCAGAAGTACCAACGTCGCAAGCTCCACTTCGGCTTCCTGGAGGTGGCGATCGACGCCGAGCTGATCCGGCGGAGCGTCCAGGAGACCACTGCCGCGGCGCTCGAGGTCTCGGACGTCGCCCTCAACTTCCGGCAGGGATGGATCGAGGGCGAGGCCCGGCTCAAGGGTCCCTCGCCGGCGGGGACGACGTTCAAGGTCGCCTTCGACGCCGACGGCGAGCGGCTCGCGGTCTACCTCTACGACGTCCGGATGTACGGGTACTCGCCCGTGCCGGCGGCCACGGTTCCGCTGGTGCTGTCGCGGGCGGTGCAGAGCGCCGCGGCCCTCCCCGACGTCGAGGTGCGCGGGGCGAACGGCTTCTCGGCGCGCGTGCTGCCCCAGCTGGTCCAGCTGGCGGCGGTCTCCCGCGGCTTCCGGATGCCCTCCCTCGACGGTGCGCGCCTGGCGGGGGTCGAGGTGTCCGCGCTGGGCCTCCGGCTCCGGTTCGCCTCGGGCGCGCTCCCGCCGCCGGCGCTGCTGGACGAGGAGCTGCTCCTCACCCTCGAGGGGACGCGTGCCTTCGCCGAGGCCGAGGCGCTGGTCGCCGCCGGCAAGCTCCTGGAAGCCCGCGATGCGTACCTGCGCGGCGCCGGGGCGGAGGAGGCGCACCCCTTCGCGCTCGAGCGGCTGCTGGCGCTGCTCGTCGCCGATCCGGCTGCACACGAGTACGCGCTGGACGTGGTGGAGACGCTCGCACGCCGGCGCACCGGCTCCGCCTCGCCCCTGTGGGCCGAGGCCATCGTCCGCGAACGTCGCGGTGAGCCCGCCCGCAGCGCCGAGCGCTGGCTCGCCCTGGTCGAGCTCGCGCGCAAGCGCGGCGACGAGGCCTCCGCATTCAGCGCCGCCCAGGCCGCTGCGCGCGTCGCCGAGGGCCAGGCCCCGCAGATGGCGGTCAAGGCGCTGCACGCGGTCCTCGGCATCCGCCCGGACCACCTGCCCGCGCTGCGCGCGCTCGCCCGCGCCGCGGACCAGGCGCAGGATCGCGCCGGCGCGCTGCGGGCCTACCGTCGTCTCTCCGCGCTCGCTCGCGATCCGCTCGAGTCCGCCGATGCGCACGTGCAGCTCGCCCGGCTGTCCGCGCTGAGCGAGGACGACGTCGCCGGGGCGCGCCTGCACTGCGAGGCGGCTCTGAAGCTTGCGCCCGACCTTCCCCCTGCGCTGGAGCTGCTGGGCGAGCTGTGCGCCCGCGCCGGGGAGCCGCTGCGTGCCCTGAAGGCCTTCGACCGGCTCCGCGACGTCGCGCTCGGCCGGCACGACCTCGGTCTGGTGGGCCGGGCCAACCTCCGCGCCGGCGAGGTCTGGGAGCTGGGCCTCCGCCAGCTGGACAACGCCCTGCTCCGCTACCGCGAGGCGGTGTCGCTCCTCCCCGGCGACGTGGTCGCCCTCGTCGCCCAGGCACGTGCCGCCGAGGGGCTGGGACGCGTCGCCGAGGCAGTCACCGGATACCAGCAGGGCGTCGAGCTCGCCGGCCCCTCTCCCACCGACGCCGGCGTCCGCCGCGCCGCTCACGCCGCTCACCACGCCCTGGCCGCGCTGGCCACCTCGCGCTTCGGCGACCAGGTGCAGGCGCGCGAGCACTGGGAGGCCGCGCTGGCCCTCGTGCCCGACGACGCGAAGGCCCTCGAGGCCCTCGTTCCCGCCTGGCGCGCCGCGGGCGATCCGGCGGCGCTCGCCCGGGCCCTGGAGCGCGCCGCGCCCACCGTTCCCGATCCGCTCCGCCGCGCTGCCTTCCTCGCCGAGGCCGGGGAGCTCCAGCGGACGCGGCTGGCCGCTCCGGAGAAGGCGGAGTCGCTCCTCGTCCGTGCAGTCGATGCGGATCCGCGCAACCGGGTCGCCCTCGAGGGGCTCGTCGCGATCGGCGAGGCTCGTCGCGATGGTCCGCTGCTCGTCCGTTGCCTGTCGACGCTGACCGAGCTCGCGCGCGACGGGGCCGACCGCGCGAAGTTCCTCCGCCGCCTCGCCGTCGCCGCCAAGGACCTCGCCTCCGACCTCGAGATCGCCGCCCGCGCGCTGGCCGAGGTCCTCAAGATCCAGCCGGAGGACCTCCTCGCCTGGGGCGAGCTCTGCGCGCTCCAGCGCCGCCGCGCCGACATGCCCGGCCTCGCCGCCGCGCTCGCCGCCCGCGCCCGCGTCGCCGAGACCCAGGCCGACCCGCGGCTCGCGGCCGCCTGTCTCCGCGAGCTGGCCCAGGTGGAGGAAGCCCGGCTGGGCCGGTTCGGCGAGGCGCTCGTCGCCCTCGAGAAGGCCGCGCGCCTCGACCCGCGGCCGGAGGTCCTGCTCGAGCTGGCAGACCTGTCGCTCCGCTGCGAGCGCCCGGAGCACGCCCGCCGCGCGCTGGAGGACGTGCTGGTCACGCTCCCCCGCACCGGCTCCCCGGAGAAGCTGGCCGAGGTCAGGGCCAAGCTCGGCCAGGCATGCGAGATGACCGGCGACCTCGCCGCAGCCGCCGCACACTACGCGGAGGCGCTGCCCTACCGCCGCGGCGACGACGCGCTCGCCGCCCGGCTGGAAGGCCTGTACGAGAAGCTGGGCCGCAGCAAGGAGCTCGCCGAGGTCTGGGCTCTTCGCGCGCGCCAGCTGCTCGCCGAGGGCCGCACCGAGGCCGCGGCGCCGCTGCTCTTCAAGGGAGCGCGGGCACTGCTCGATGCCGGTCAGCGCGACGCCGCGCACCGCCAGCTCTACTCCGCGCTCGAGGTCGCGCCCCGGGGCCTGCTCGCGGGACAGATCCTCGAGGCGCTTGCCGAGCTCGAGCTCTCCGCCGGGAACCGCCCCGAGGCCGCGACCCTCCTCGCGCGGCAGGCGGCCCTCGTCGCCGACCCGCTGGCCGCCGGTCGGCTCTTCCTCCGCGGGGCCGAGCTCGCCCGTGGCGAGGCGCGCGAGGGAGGCCTCCTCGAGGACGCGCTCAGGCTCGATCCGGCGCTCGCTCCGGCCCGCATCCGCCGCGCAGAGCTGCTCCTGGCGCGTGAGCCCCGGCGTGCGCTCGAGGACCTCGAAATCGCGCTGTCGCTCGCTCGCGCCGATCCGGCCCTCGTCCCACCCGCCGAGCGCAAGCGGCTGGAGCGCATGGCCGCCGAGAGCGCGGTCCGCGCCGGCGACGCGGAGGCCGCCCGACGCCATCT
>CAZDSB010000298.1:0-3686 GCA_964507515.1 uncultured Myxococcaceae bacterium | reverse complement strand
GCGCGTCGGCCCGGAATTCTTCTCTCGCTGGACTGTCGGCGAGCTCTCGCGCCACAACGACTACTGGCTCGGCAAGCAGGGCCGGCTCACCCACCCGATGGTGCTGCGCCCCGGGGAAGGCCACTACCAGCCCATCGGCTGGGAGGAGGTGCTGGCGCTGGTGGCCTCGGAACTGAACGCGCTCATTGCACCCGAGGAGGCGGTCTTCTACACCTCCGGCAGGACGTCGAACGAGGCGGCGTTCCTCTACCAGCTCTTCGTCCGGGAGTTCGGGACGAACAACCTCCCCGACTGCAGCAACATGTGTCACGAGTCGAGCGGAGTCGCGCTCGGGGAGGCCCTGGGACTGGGCAAGGGGTCGGTCACCCTCGAGGACTTCGACCACACGCAGCTGGTCGTGGTCATCGGCCAGAACCCCGGCACCAACCACCCGCGGATGCTCTCCGCGCTCCAGCGTGCAGTAAACCGCGGGGCACGCATCGTCAGCGTCAATCCGCTGCCGGAGGCCGGGCTCATCCGCTTCCAGCATCCGCAGCGTCCGCTGGAGATGCTCGGGAAGGGAACGCCCCTCGCGTCGCTGTTCCTCCCGGTCCGGATCAACGGCGACGTGCCACTCCTCCTGGGCGTGGCGAAGACGTTGCTGGAGCTGGCCGGGTCACGACCGGAGATCATCGCCCGCGACTTCATCGCCGCTCACACCGAGGGGTTCGAGGCCTGGGAGGCAGCGGTCCGCGCCGCGCCCTGGAACGCGCTGGTCGAGCGGAGCGGCATCGACCGCGACGGGATGCGAGCGCTCGCGGAGCTGATGGCCTCCAGCGAGCGGATCATCATCTCCTGGGCGATGGGGCTCACCCAGCACCAGAACGCCGTCGACAACATCCAGGAGATCGTCAACCTCCTCCTGCTCCGGGGGAGCATCGGGAAGCCCGGCGCCGGCACCTGCCCCGTCCGCGGACACAGCAACGTCCAGGGCGACCGCACGGTGGGCATCACCGAGCGGCCCACGCCCGCGTTCCTGGACCGGCTGAAGTCTACCTTCGGGTTCGAGCCACCGCGTGCGCGCGGGCTGGACGTCGTGGAGAGCATCCGGGCCATGGCCGAGGGGCGGGCCAAGGTGTTCTTCGCGATGGGCGGCAACTTCCTCTCCGCGACCCCCGACACCGAGCTCACCGCCAGGGCGCTCCGCTCCACCCGGCTGACGGTCCACGTCTCCACCAAGCTGAACCGCTCGCACCTCGTCGCCGGCCGCACGGCGGTCATTCTCCCGGCGCTCGGACGCACCGAGTGGGACGTCCAGGCCTCGGGGCGGCAGCTCGTGTCGGTGGAGAACTCGATGGGGGTGGTCCACCAGTCGCAGGGCACCCTGCATCCGATCTCCGAGGAGCTCCGGTCCGAGCCGGCCATCGTCGCCGGGCTGGCTCGGGCGACCCTGGGCAGCCGGAGCAAGGTCGACTGGGCGCAGCTGGCCGGGGACTACGACCGGATCCGCGACCTCATCGAGAAGGTGGTTCCGGGGTTCGAGCAGTTCAACAGGCGCGTCCGGGAGCCCGGGGGCTTCCACCTCCCCAACGGTCCACGACAGGGCCGCTTCACGACCTCGAACGGGAAGGCCCGGTTCACCGTTCACCCGGTGCCGGAGGAGCCGCTCGGCCCGGGGCAGCTGATGATGATGACCATCCGGAGCCACGATCAGTTCAACACCACCATCTACGGGCTCGAGGACCGCTACCGGGGCATCGGCCGCGAGCGGCGAGTGGTGCTGATGAACGCCGAGGACCTCCGGGAGCGGGGACTGAAGCCCCAGCAGCTGGTGGACCTCACCAGCCACTTCCGGGGCGAGACGCGCCTCGCACGACGCTTCGTCGCCCTCGAGTATCCGATTCCTCGCCGCTGCTGCGCGACGTACTTCCCCGAGGCCAACGTGCTCGTGCCGCTGGGGGCGGTGGCCCGGAAGAGCAACACCCCGGCGTCGAAGTCGGTGGTGGTGACCGTCGCTGCGTCCGAGGGCTCGGTCCCCGTGCATCCGCACCTGCACGGCGATGCGGCCGCCCGCCACTGACGCTGGCAACCGGCTTCCGGGCAACTGTGCTGGCGCCCTCCCCTCGCCCTCCGGTAAGGGGGGCGCCGGAGGACGCACGTGGCTCTGGACCTCAACGACAGCCTGGGACACCCCCGGGAGACGGACACCGTCAGCGGCATGGCCCGCGGGCTGATGGGCAGCGGCATCCTCAAGGTCGCCGGGGAGATCCGCGAGCTCGTCGCGAAGGGCCACAAGGTCTGCAACCTCACGGTGGGCGACTTCAGCTCCCGCGAGTTCCCCATCCCCACCGAGCTCAGGGACCTCATCGGCGAGGCGCTCCGGGCGGGCGAGACGAACTATCCCCCCGCGGACGGCATGCCCGAGCTGCGCAAGGCGGTGCAGCGCTTCTACGAGCGGGGCCTGGGGCTGAGCTACCCGCTGGACAGCATCGTCATCGCCAGCGGCGCGCGCCCCGTCGTGTACGGGACCTTCCGGACGGTGGTCGACGCCGGGGACGTGGTCGTCTACCCGGTGCCCAGCTGGAACAACAACTACTACGTCTACATGGTCGGGGCGAAGGGCGCGGTCATCCCCACCCTTCCCGAGCAGGGCTTCATGCCCACCGTGGCGCAGGTGAGCCCGTACCTCTCGCAGGCGCGGATGCTCTGTCTGGGAAGCCCGCTCAACCCCACCGGGACGATGTTCGCGGCGGAGCAGCTGAAGGCGCTGTGCGAGGCGGTGGTGGCGGAGAACCTCGAGCGCAAGCACGCCGGGCGTCCGCCGGTCATCGTCATGTACGACCAGATCTACTGGGTGCTGACCTACGGCGGGGCGAAGCACGTGACGCCGGTGGGCCTGGTGCCGGAGATGGCGCCGTACACGGTGTTCGTCGACGGCATCTCCAAGGCCTTCGCCGCCACCGGCGTCCGCGTGGGCTGGGGCGTGGGGCCGCCGTCGATCATCTCGCGGATGAAGGACCTCATTGGCCACACCGGGGCGTGGGCTCCGCGCGCCGAGCAGGTGGCGTCCGCACGGTTCCTGGAGAACGTCCCGGCGATGGACCGGTACCTCGCCGGGATGCGCCGCGGGGTCGAGTCGCGCCTGCAGACGCTCCACCACGGCCTGATGGAGCTCAAGTCGCGCGGGCTCCCGGTGAGCGACATCGCGCCGCAGGGAGCGATCTACCTCTCGGTGCGGTTCGACCTCATCGGACGGAAGGGCATCCGGAACAACGAGGACATCCGGGAGCTGCTGCTCAAGAAGGCCGGATTCGGGGTGGTGCCCTTCCAGGCCTTCGGGCTCCAGGACGAGACCGGGTGGTTCCGGTGCAGCGTGGGCGCGGTCTCCGAGGCGGAGATCCGCGAGGTGCTGCCGCGGGTCGAGGCGGCGCTGCGCTCGGTGGTCGACGCGGCGGCGTGAGGCGAGGTCGCTAGAGCGACGGCTGGAGCTGCTGCTCCCGGCTCTCCTCGACGACGACGTCGCCGGTGCTCTCGAGGGCCTCGGTGGCCGCACTGCAGGCCAGCGAGCAGTAGACCCTGGCGCCGTCGCGGACGATTGCCGCGAGCCAGCGGGCGAGATCTTCCGAGCAGACCAGCGGCCTGCCACAGCAGCTGCAGAACGTGAAATGACTGGTCTGCATCGAACCGTCTCCTCCGGCCCCGCACTC
>CAZDSB010000297.1:0-20230 GCA_964507515.1 uncultured Myxococcaceae bacterium | reverse complement strand
CGCCGGTCTCCGCCGGCCTCCAGCCGCCTCAGCGCCTCCTGGAAGAGGTCGCGCGCCTCGTAGGGCCTCTCCTCGTCGAGACGGATGAGCCCCATGTGGTGGAAGGTGAAGGCCACGAAGCGCTCGTCGCCCGAGCGGGAGAGGAGCGGCAGGGCTCGCTCGTAGGCGCGCCAGGCCTCGTCCCGGCGGGCGAGATGCTCGAGCGCGATGCCGAGCCCGTACTCCGATGCGCCCTCCTCGCCTGCGTTTCCCAGCACGTGGAAGGCGTCCCGCGCCTCGCTGAGATCGGTCAGCACCCGCTCCGACTCTCCGAGCTGATCCAGATCCATCGCCCGGTTCTTCAGCACCAGCGCGATGAGCTCCCGGTCGCCGTCCTCCCGCGCGCTGGCGAGGGCCTCGGTGTAGCGCTCCACCGCGCCGGAGAGGTCCCCGAGGTTTCCCAGCGCCACCGCGAGGAAGTTGAGGAGCACCGCCTCGGCCCAGGGGAGTGGAGCGACGCTCCGCCGGAGCGCGAGCGCCTGCTCGAGCAGGATGATCGCGTCGCGCGGAGCGCCGAGCTCGGTCACCACCAGGCCCAGCACGCCCTGGCAGTCCGCCTCTCGTGCCCGGTCTCCCACCGTGCGCCAGGAACGGAGGGCGTCCTGGAGGGTGGCCCGGGCCTCGGGAAGCCGGGCCATCATCTCGAGGAGCTCGCCCTTGCGGGAGAGCGTCTCGGCGCGCTGGGTCTCGTCCTCCGCCTCGGTCCAGAGATCGATGGAGCGCTGGTAGGCCGCGACGGCGTCGGGGTAGCGGGCACCCTCCTGCGCGGCTACCCAGGCGCTGGCCTCGGCGCGCAGCCGCTGTGCCTCCATCCGCGTCGCGTCCGTGGATGTCGCTGGCGAGGCCGACCCCAGCGCGAGACGGAAGCGCCCACCGCGCGCGTCCGGGGAGCGGAGGAAGACGTCGAGCCGGTACGTGCCCGGGCTGGAGAGGACGACGGTGAGGGTCAGCGGGTCGGAGTTTCCGAGCACGTTCTCGACACTGCCGAGCACGTCTCCGTCCGGTCCGATGACCCGGACGCCGAGATCGAGGTGGGGATGATCGAGGCGCAGGTGCAACGCCGTTCCGCCGGCGGCGGCGAGCTCGAGCGAGCGGACCTCGCCTGCGCGGACCGCGTCGTCGACCGCTGCTCCGAAGGCGATGGGTCGACCAGTGGCGACGCCGGGCGCGAGCAGCGCGCACACCACGACGACGAGCGGAAGTCTGCGCCCTGCGCGCTGCCGACCTGGCCCCGTCACCGCCACCTCCTCCGGTCCCTCCTATGGGACCGGTGCCACCTCGAAGCGATGCCGTCCCACCGGGGCGAGGCCTCCTCGCCCCGACTCTCCCTCGAGGTTGAGCACGTGGAGCCCCGGCCGGAGCAGGGCCGAATCGAGCGCCACCGCGACGACGTCCCGGGAGCTGGGAACGAGGTCCTCCTGGACCACCATGGCGCCGCCGGGCCCGGTGAGCGTCACCCGGTAGTGGCCGAAGCGCGGGGGGCTCTCCCGCTCGACGAGGAGCACCACCGGCGTGCCGGCGGGGGGGAGCGTGAGCCTGGGGACGTCCGTCCCGCGGGTCGCGAGGAGGCTCAGGACCGGAACCGGTCCCTTCGCGGCGACGGGGACCGGGGGTTCCGGGGCCCGCGCGGCCTCCGCCGCCGAGAGGCGTGCCGCCAGCGCCGAGCTCTCCTGGCGGGCGCTGGTGGCGGCGGCGCGCTCGGCCTCCAGCGCACGCTCGAGGCGACGCTCGCGTGCTGCGCCCCAGAGAACGGCCACCGCCACCGCGGCGAGGGCCGCAACCGCGACCACCGTGGGCCGGACCCAGGGCGGACGAGCCGCGGGCGAGGGCTTCGCCCCGAGCTCGTCACCGAGCGCGTGGAACCCGCCGAGGAGGCCCTGCGCCGCTTCCACCCGCGCCAGGCACTGCGGGCAGTCCACGAGGTGCCCCTCGATCTCGGCGGTCTCCTCCGGCTCCAGTCGACCGGTGACGTACGCGTCCAGCCGGTCGCTGTCCTCGATGCCCTGGTGGTTCATGTCCCCACCTCAAAGGTGCTTCGAGCCCTCGGATTGTCGCGCCTCCCAGAGCTCCTGGAAGCGCTTTCGCGCCCGGTGAAGCACCCGGTTGAACTGGAGGCTGGTGAGACCGTGGTCGGCCAGGAGGCGCTCCTTGCTCTCCTGGCCGAGGTAATAGCGCTGCAACAAGTCTCGGTCTCGCTCCACCGGCAGCTCCTCGAGGATCTGCCGGACCAGGGCCCGCTGCTCGGCGCGGAGCAGCTCGTCGACGGCATCCGGCCGCTGGTCCTCGAGCCGGGCGAGACGGAGCGTGCTGTCACCGACGACGCGCCGTGCGCGCTGATAGTGCCGGGTGGCCAAATTCCTCGCGAGGGAGGCGACGAACGCGGGCAGCTGCGACGGGTCGCGGACCTCGCCCGAGCGCACGCGCTGGAGCAGGATGCGGAGCGCCTCCTGGTGGAGGTCCTCGGCGACGGCGCGCTCGCGGGCGACGGTCTGGAGGATGGCCCGGATGCCGCGGCTGAAGCGCTCGACCAGATCCCGCTCGGCCGCGGTCTCGCCCGCGCGGATGCGCTGCACGAGGGTTTCCAAGACATCGTTCAGAGCGACGCGATTCTCCCATTTCCCACGGTGAACGGCCTGGTGGGGGAAGAGAACCGGTCGATCCTGGACGTCCGGGATTGATCCATGGTGCGAGCGCGCAACGTCGTCCGCGGTCTTCTCAGGGTTGGGGGTGCAGAGCCAGCATCGGCTCGGCCTCACCTGGACCGACATCCGCACTGGGGTCGGCGATGTGCAAGGTGACCTGGCCCTGCTCCTCGGCGAGCGCGCGCGCGGCCTCGACCGTTGCCTTCGTAGGTCGCTCCACGTGCGCGGTCAGGCGCCGCACGGTGCCGTAGCCGAGGGCCGCCACCAGTGCGGCGAGGACGAACGTGAAGAGGGGCAGCTCGCGGGCGATGCGATGCATGGAGGACTCCTGACGAAGGTTCCTCGATCCAGGGTGCGGGCAGCGCGCATTTCATCGCATGCGACAGCGCGGATGGTCGCTGCACTCCCTGCTCCGGACACCCAGGGGGTTTCATGTCTAATCGATTCGCCGTGCTGTCCGCGCTCGTCGCGCTCGCTGCCTGCGGAGATGCGCCCCAACCGCCCGCCACCGCCGCAACGTCTCAGGACGTCGCCTCGCAGGACGTTGCCTCCAAGGACGTCGCTGCCCGGATGGCGTCGGGTGGATCGCGCACGTCGCTCTGGAGCCTCAACCGGGAGGGCGTCTCGCTCACCATGAGGACCGGCGGCGGGGCGCTGAACGATCCGGACGACCTCTTCTTCCAGTCGCTCGGAACCAACGGGCGCTCCTGTCACACCTGTCACGAGCCGCAGACCGGGATGACGCTCAGCCCGGAGCGGGTCCGCCTGCGCTTCGCCGAGACGCGCGGGATGGATCCGCTCTTCCGGACCAACGACGGCTCGGTCTCGCCCGTCGCCGACGTCTCCACGCTGGGCGCCCGGCGCAAGGCCTACGCGCTGCTCCTGGACCGGGGGCTCATCCGCGTCGGGATCGGGATTCCCCCGGGGAACACGCAGTTCGAGCTGGTGGCCGTGAGCGACCCGTACGGGTACGCCAGCGCCGCCGAGCTGTCCCTCTTCCGCCGACCTCTGCCCGCGGCGAACCTTCGCTTCCTGAGCACGGTGATGTGGGACGGGCGCGAGACGTTCAAGGACCCGACGCAACCGAAGGGCTTCGCCACCATTCACTTCGATCTCGCGGACCAGGCGAACGGCGCGACCACCGGACACGCCCAGGGACAGCCCATCACCCAGGAGCAGCGCGACGCGATCGTCGCCTTCGAGATGCAGGTCTTCACCGCCCAGCAGTTCGACTTCCAGGCCGGGATGCTGGACGCCGCGGGCGCGAGGGGCGGGCCTGCGCCGCTGGTCGATCAGGAGTACTACTTCGGCATCAACGACCCGCTGGGCGCGGACCCGGCAGGGTTCAACCCGGTTGCGATGACCGCCTTCCAGGCCTGGGACGGGTCTCGGGGCGGCGGGCAGGGACGGGCGCGCGCCTCGATCGCCCGCGGGGAAACGATCTTCGACACGCACCCCATCTCCATCACCGGCGTGAGCGGGCTGAACGACGACCTCGGCCAGCCGACCATTGCCGGTACCTGCACGACCTGTCACGACACCCCGAACGCGGGCGACCACTCGGTGCCCGCTCCGCTGGCCATCGGCACCGCCGAGGTTCATCCGGTGGGCGGTCTCGACGTGTCCGGGCTGCCGGTCTACACGCTCCGCAACCTCACCACCGGCGAGACGGTCCAGGTCACCGATCCCGGCCGGGCGCTGATCACCGGGCAGTGGAAGGACATCGGGCGCTTCAAGGGACCGGTCCTTCGAGGTCTGGCGAGCCGGGCTCCGTACTTCCACAACGGCTCGGCGCGAACGCTGCGGGACGTCGTCGAGTTCTACGACGCCCGGTTCGGGTTGCAGCTGACGCAGCAGGAGAAGTCGGATCTCGAGGCGTTCCTCGGGGCGCTGTGAGCCCCGCTCGCCGTCAGCTGAGCGCGAGCACCGCCGCCAGGGTCGCCGCCTTGTGATCGGCGGTCCACGGCGGCCCCAGCGGTCGTCCGAGCTGGGTCAGGAACTCGGGCACCTCGCCCTTCGGCAGCCCGAGTGCCCGGGCCGCGCGCTGCACCAGCTCCGGCCCGGGGACCTGCAGGACGCCGAGGCCGAGGTCTTCGCTGGCGCCGCGGATGACGGCGCGGAAGAGCGTGCCCTCGGCGGCGTGGACCAGGGGGTGGCTCTGGAGGATCTCCTCCAGGGACCGCGCCGGCGCCTCCCGCGCGGTGATGATGGCGCTGCCGAGCACGCGGTGGCCTCCGGCGCGTAGCGCCTCCACGGCCGTCCGGAGCTCGTCGCGGGCACGGGCGCGTGCCTCGTCCTCGGCCTTCCGGACGAACTTCTCCGCGTCCGCGAGCGGGAGCTCCCGGGCGGCGTGGAACACGTGGGGGTAGGCGTCCTGCCGGGGCGTGAGCGGGACCGGCAACATGCCGATCCGCCGGCGATCCAGGATGGCGAGGGTCTTCCCCGATCTCGCGATCGCCACCAGCGCCGCCCAGCCCGTGTGCACCGAGAAGCCGAGCGCCAAGGCGCGCGGCGATGGTCCGGCAGACGCCACGGCGTCGAGCTTAGCTCCGGGTCAGTGCGGCTTGCTCACGAACCAGATCTCGTTCGTGGCGGTGACCCGGACCGTGCGTCCTTCGCCGACGACGACCTTGGCGTACTCCCCGGGGAGGATGCGGGTGGCGGCCTCCTGCGAGGGGCGATCCACCCGGACGGCGACTCCTCCGGGAGGAATCTCGAGCTGGCTCGCGGGCAGGACGCGGATGACCTGCACGAACCCGGTCCCGGCGTGCACGAGGTAGAGCCGCTCCAGCGTTCCCACCGCGCGGTAGGCGAGGCCCCGGGCCATCACCGGCGCGATCCGGTCCTCGCGCAGGATCTCGATTCGCACGGTGTCCGCCAGCTTGCGGCCGTCGGGGCTCTCGGCGCCGAAGCGCCAGACCGTTCCGGAGAGCTGCTGTCCCGGGTGGGTGGTGGCGGGCGGGTCGATGGCGAGGTGGTACTCGGCGTCGTCGAAGCTCCGGCTCTCCGGGAGCTCGGCGTGCTTCACTCGCACCCGGGCCAGCCGCAGTGTGTCTCCGGGACCGGCAGGCCCGAGCACCAGGAAGGTGGCCTGGCCGCTCCCGAAGATCATCGGGCCCTGGCGCGCGCGCGCGGCCTCCGGGCTCATGGTGAGAGACAGCACCAGGGCGAGGACGGCGCTCACGGCAGCGCTCCGCGGACGGCCGCCTGAAACAGCGAGGCGAGGACCAGGCCGTGGCTGATCTCCCCGGCGGCCACCCGGGCGCGGAGGGACGTGGCCGGAACCAGCTCCACCCGCACGTCCTCTCCCGGGTCGAGGCGGGGCTCGGCGGTCTTGCGACAGTCATGCGCGACGAAGGTGTGCAGGCGGTTCTCTTGGAGGGCAGGGTTGGGGTAGCAGACGCCAAGCGACGTCCACCGAGTGGCGACGTGGCCGGTCTCCTCCCGCAGCTCGCGGGCCGCGGCCTGTGCCGGCGTCTCTCCGGGGTCCACCATCCCGCCCGGAAACTCCAGAGTGTCGGCGTGAATTCCGGCCCGGAACTGGCGGACGAGCACCGCCTCGCCGTCGACGGTGAGGGCGAGCACGTGCACCCAGTCGGGCGCGAAGATGATCACCCGCGGGTGCTCGCGGCCCGCCGGATCGGCGACGACGTCCTCGCGGATCCGGAGGATGGTGAGATCGCGCTCGTCGCCGCGGCGGAGCGTCCGCCAGCCGGTGCTCAATTCAGGAACTCCAGTCGGTGGCGGAGCGCCTGCGCGGTCAGCTCGAGCTGCGCCTGGTCCGGCGCGTCCGGCGACAGCTCGAGACAGCGCTCCACGTCGGCGAGGGCGGCGCGGTAGGCGCCGAGCGCCGAGAGGATGGTGGCTCGGGCCCGCAGCTCCCCCGGGTGGTCCGGGTGGAGCTGGAGGAGCAGGTCCACCGCCCGCGCCGCGCGCTCTCCCTGCGTCCGCTCCAGCCACGAGCGCTTCACGTTGTTGAGCATGCGCCAGACGATGACCTTGGCGGGCGCCGGCGAGAGCAGCCGCGGCTGGAACCTGACCTGAGGAGCGACCTTGGCGAGGAGATCCTGGCAGCCGGCCTCGGTGAGGATCTTCCCGCCCTGGAACGGATCGACCACCAGCTTCCCGTCCTCCGACGGGCAGGCGACGAGGAAGTGGCCGGGGAACGAGACGCCGAACAGAGGAACGCCGGCGCGTCGTGCGACCTCGAGGTAGACCACCGCGAGCGTGATGGGGAGCCCCTTCTTCCGGACGAGCACCTGGTCGAGGAAGCTGTTCTCGGGCGCGTCGTAGTTGTCGGTATCCCCCCAGAATCCCTCCTCGTCGGCGAGGACCCTCCGGAGCGCCTGCGCGCGGCCGAGCGCGTCGAGACGGGCGGGCTCGAGGGCGCGGACGCGCGCACCGAGCGCGTCGAGCGTGTGCAGGACGCGCCCCAGGTCGAGCGCCTCGTCGTCCAGCGCCGCGACGGCGCAGGCGGCGAGGTCGAGCCGCGGAGGCTCGGAGTCGAGACCCTCGGTGAGCAGCGCGCGTGCGCGGCTGCTGTGGAGGACGAGGCTGCGCATCAGGGAATCGCCCGGCTCCGGTGCTCGGCGCGGAGCGCGACCTGGGCGGCGACCAGCCCGCTGAGGAGTCCGTCCTCGAACTCGAAGGTGGGGTGCGCCTTGAGCTCGGGAAAGTCGTGAGGATTGAGGACGTCCTCGGGGCCGATGTTCGGCACCGCCTCGCGCGCGAGCCGCAGCACCTTGGCCCGCTGCTGGGAGATCATCTGCTCGAGCAGCGCCTCGGCAGCGCGGAAGAAGTCGTCCACCTGAATGTCATGCTCCCCCGCCACCCCGGCGGTCAACAAGGGGGCCCTTGGCGCCGCCGTGGGGCGAGGTAGTGTCCCCCCACATGGGATCGCCGCATCGTCTCGAAACCGAGGAAGCCGTCCGGGACCTGGTCAAGCGCGTTCGCCGGGTCGCAGTGCTCGGCATCAAGACCGAGCAGCAGTCGGACCAGCCCGCCTTCTACGTGCCGGAGTACCTGAACACGGTGGGCATCGAGGTGGTGCCCGTGCCGGTCTACTATCCGGAGGCAAAGGAGATCTTCGGCAAGCCGGTGTACCGGCGCCTGGTGGACGTGCCCGGCGAGCTGGACCTGGTGGACGTGTTCCGTCGGCCGAAGGATCTCGAGGCGCACCTGGAGGACATCCTGGCCAAGAAGCCGAAGGCGGTGTGGCTCCAGTCGGGGATCCGGAACGATGCGGTGGCGGACCGGCTCGCGGCAGCGGGCATCGATGTGGTGCAGGACCGCTGTCTGATGGTGGATCACCGCCGGTACGCCTGAGCCGGCGCTCCGTCGCCCGCCCGGGGAAGGGCCAGGCGGCGGACCCGGGGACTGGTCGGGAGATCATCGCCGGTGCGTCGGCGGGTGCCGATCCTGAAGGCTCGACCCTTTCAGGAGGCCACGCGACATGGCGACCAACGATCCCAAGAGCCGGCTCAACGAAGGCACGCTGAACACTCCTTCGTATCCCTCACCGAATGGAGTGACGGACCAGCCCACGAACCTGGGCGGAACGGGCGCCGGAACATCCGCGACGCAGTCCGGCGGGGAGGCGCGCCCCGAGGAGACTCCGGGGGAGAAGATCGGCCGCTTCTTCCGCCACGCGATGGAGCGGCTCTCCGGCCACGACGAGGACGAATGGAGGCGCGGGAACGAGCGGAACGAGCGCGACCGGGACACCCAGGACCGCTACCGCTCGGGTGACCGCTCGTGGCAGTACGGGCGGTCCGCCCTGCGCGAACGGAACGACTGGCGAGACCTCGGCCGCTCGCGAGACGACCGGAACCTCGGCTACCGCGCCGGGCCCAGCGGCGACACCGGCGGCAGCTACGAGCGACTCCAGTCGGGGAGCAGGAGCGCCGGCTCCGGGCAGGGCGGGTACGGCCAGGGTGCTTACGGACAGGCAAGCTACGGGCAGAGCGGTTACGGGCGGGACGAGAACCGCGGTGGCTCGGGTCAGGACCCCTCGTTCCAAAACCGGAGCGGACAGTCGCTCGGGCAGCGCTCCCTGGGGAGGAGCCCCAGCGAGAGCTACGGACTCGGCGAGATCCCCGACGAGCAGCGGCCGGGCAGTGACCGCGGATTCGTGGGCGATCAGGGGCGCGACGACTGGAACCGGCGCGACTCGACCCGCTCGGATCCGTACCGGGATCGGTGGGCGGCGGAGCGGAGCGCCCAGAGCGGCGCCACCGGCATGAAGCCGGTGTATCCGGCCAGCCAGGCGACGTTCGGCTTCGGCCGGGACGAGGAGCGGGTGGCCGACTGGGGCGAGACCGAGCGCGACCGTGACCAGGGCCAGGGACGGCGGTTCTGGCAGAGGGAGCCGCTGGCTGCGCGGGACGTGATGACCCGCAACCCGAGGACGGTGAGCCGGCAGTCGGCGCACCGCGAGGCGGCGGCGATCATGCGGGACGAGAACTGCGGCGTCGTTCCGGTGGTGGATGCCAACGGGAGGCTGGAAGGCATCCTCACCGATCGCGACATCGTGGTTCGTGGGGTCGCGCACGACCGGGCCCAGGAGCTCCGAATCGAGGACGTCATGACCGACGACGTCTCGGCGGTGACCGAGGACGAGCCGCTCACCTCGGTGCTGGACCTGATGGGGCGCAAGCAGATCCGCCGGGTGCCGGTGGTGGACCGCGACGACAAGCTGCTGGGCATCATCAGCATGGGGGACATCGCCAACCGCGCCGACTACGACGAGGACCTCCAGGACGCGTTCGAGCGGATCTCGTCCCGCCGCTCGTTCTGGAGCTTGTTCAGCTGAGGCGGTCGGCGGGTCGGTTCGTGGGCGATCGCGCGGGGCGGTGACCCCGCTCCGCGCGGGCCTCTTCCGCCGCCGGCCTTCCGGGTGCAGTGGAGGACGTCGCCGCGACGGTGCGGCTCCTGCTTCACTCGCTCCGGTGAGACCCGCTCCGTGGTGGATATCGATGGCGTGGGGAGCCGCGCTCCTGGCCTGCGCCGGCGCGCCCATGGCACCGCCGCCAGCAGATGACCCCGTCGTCGCCCAGGCGCGTGAGGCGCTCGCGACGCGGCATCCGGACGGCGCGCGCCTCGCAAGCGTGACGGCTCCGCGCGGCGCGTCGCGAGAGACCGCCATCGAGGCGCTGCTGGTGGCGCTCGGGGATCCATCGACCCGCCTCCTGGGGCCCGATGCGTGGGCCGCGTTCGTGGCGGAGGTGTCGGGCGGGCCCACGGTGGGAGTGGGGCTCCGCGAGCTGCTCGACCTCGACCTCGTCCGGGACGGGCGGCTGGTGGTGATCACGACGCAGCCCGGAGGATCCGCGGCGCGGGGCGGGCTTGCGCCGGGCGACGTGCTGGAGACGGTGGACGGTCAGCCGGTGCGGACGCCGGGCGAGGCGATGGCGCGTCTCCGTGGTCCGGAGGGGGCGTCCGTTCGCCTCGGGCTTCGACGCGGGGGCGAGTTGCGCTCGGTGACCCTCCGCCGGGAAGCATTGCCCGCCGCCGGGAGCCACGTGAAGACGGGCCGGACGGAGGGCGGGGCGCTGCACCTCGCGCTGGACGGCTTCTCCGCGGACACCCCTGCCGCGGTGGTGGGGGCGCTGGAGGACGCGGGAGACGGTCCGGTGGTGCTCGACCTTCGGAACAACCCCGGCGGTGCGCTCGATGCCGCGCTGGCGGTGGCGGGGGCGTTCCTCGGCGAGAGAGAGGTGGTGCGCACCGTGGGCAAGCTCGACGCGCCGGTGCTCCGCAGCGCGGGAAGCGCGCAGGTGCGAGGCAGGGTGGTGGTCCTGACGAACGCCGGCACGGCGAGCGCGGCCGAGCTGGTGGCGGCGGCGCTGCGGGACACCGGGCGCGCGCGGCTCGTCGGGGAGCCCACCGCGGGGAAGGCGCTGGTGCACGCGCCGGCGACGCTGGGCGACGGCTCGGTGCTGCTGATCAGCGTGGGCCGGCTGGTGCGGCTGGATGGGACGGAGATCCTGGGCGGCGGACTCGTCCCCGATGAGCGCGTGCCGTGGGCGGGCTCGGTGCATCCGCCGCTGCCGGTGCCGGGCCGAGCGCCAGACGATCCTCAGCTCGCAGCAGCACTGGCGTGGCTGCACGCCGGTCCACCGCACTGAGAGCGCGGTCGCCCGAGGAGTGCGATTCACGACACGCCGAGCGCTGATTCGTCGACGTGCCACTCGGTCGGAAGAGGGCCGCCGCGTTTGATCTCCGCGGATGCGGAGGGCACTGTTCGGCCACCGCGGGTCCGGACCGTGCCAGAAACCCACCGGACTCCGAGGGGAGGCCCCGATGGCGTGGGCCCTCGGTCGGTACCTCGTGCTCGACACGCTGGGCGAGGGCGCCACGGGGCGGATCTACGCCGCGTACGATCCGCAGCTGGACCGGCGGGTGGCGATCAAGCTCCTCAAGCCAGTCCCGGGCGTGGATCCCGCGCTCCTGCAGGCCCGGCTCCTACGCGAGGGAAAGGCGATGGCGCGGCTCTCGCACCCGAACGTGGTCTCCGTGCACGACGTCGGAACCGCGGACGGCCAGGTCTTCGTCGCGATGGAGCTGGTCGAGGGCACTTCAGTTCGATCCTGGCTCGAGGAGCGCTCCCGCTCCTGGAGAGAGGTGCTCGCGGTGTTCCTCCAGGCCGGGGAGGGACTCGTCGCCGCCCACGCCGCCGGCCTCGTCCACCGGGACTTCAAGCCGGCGAACGTCCTCCTGGGGCGTGACTCGGTGGTGAAGGTGACCGACTTCGGCCTGGCCCTGGCCGCGAGCGACTTCGCAGATCCCAGACCAGCTGCGGCGCCCGCGAGAGCTGCGGAGACGGTTGCCCCCGATCGGTCGACGTCGGCGCTGCTGGTCGGGACCCCGGCCTACATGTCACCCGAGCAGCACGAGGGCCGACCTCTCGACGCCACCACCGACCAGTACAGCTTCTGCGTTGCACTCTACGAGGGTCTCACCGGGCACCGTCCGGCCGGACCTGCCGGGCCCCATGGGTTTCCCGCGGCGCCCGGATCTCAGCGCTCGGTCCCGGGATGGGTGATGCGCCCGGTGCTACGGGGACTGAGCGAGTCACCGCACAAGCGCCATCCTTCGATGCGCGCGCTGCTCGACGCGCTCCGGAACGACCCAGCCCGCAGGAGAGGACGCTGGCTCGCCGCGTCCGCGCTGGTAGCGCTCGTGTTGACCGCGCTGGGGAGCGCGTATGCCTGGGTCGAGCACCGTCGGCTCCTCTGTAGTGGCGCGCTCGCGGAGGTGAGCACCGCGTGGGACGGTTCCCGGCGCGACGCCGTGACCCGAGCATTCCTGGGAAGCGGTGTCCCCTACGCGAAGGACGTCCTGGCTGCGGTGGTGAATGGCCTCGACGGACGCGCGCGGTCCTGGGCATCGATGAACGTCGAGGCCTGCGAGGCCACGCGCCTTCGAGGCACGCAGTCCGAGGCTCTCCTGGATCGCCGGATGGCCTGTCTCGGTCGCCGGCTGGAGGAGATGCGTGCCCTGACCGCGGTGCTGGCGAGGGCCGATGCGACCGTGGTGGAGCGCGCGGGGCAGGCGGTAGATGCTCTTCCGGCGATCTCCGAGTGCTCGAGTGCGCTTTCGATGACGTCTCCGATGGAGGTCCCGATTCCGGCCGCGGTCAGGCCGCGGGCAGAGGCGCTGGATCGGGAGCTCGCGCAGGCCGAGGCCCTGCGTGAGACCGGGCAGCTGAGGCAGGCCGAGGAGAAGTCCCGCGCGGACGTTGCCGAGGCTCGCGCGCTCGCCATTCCGCGTCTCGAAGCCCGGGCACAGGCACTGAGTGCGCAGGTGGCGGCCGACCGGGGAGAGCTCGCCGATTCCGAGCGCGCCTGGCTCGATGCGATCGCTGCCGCGGAGGCATGCCAGGACGACGTGCTCCGGGCGAAGGCGTGGACCGCGCTCATCCGTGTGGTCGGCGCGGAGCAGGCTCGGTTTCGCGAAGGACACCAGCTGGCGGCGCAAGCGAACGGTGTCATCGAACGCCTGGGGAGGCCAGCGCGCCTCGAGGCCGAGTACCAGTTCGCGCTCGGTGGCCTGCGTTCTCGGGAGGGGCACGAGAAGGAGGCCATCGTCGAGCTCAGGCGCGCGGTGGACCAGGCCCGCTCCGTCCACGACGCCGACGACACGCGCGTCGCGAGCATGCTGGTGACCCTCGGAGTGAGCCTTCGGAACTCGGGCCAGCTCGCGGAGGCCAGCTCCCGGCTCCAGGAGGCCCTGGGTATCGTCGAGCGCAGGCTCGGCCCGATGCATCCGGTGGTCGCTAACACGCTGTACCAGCTCTCCAGCGTCTACCGCCGGCTGGGGAGCTTCGATCTCGCGTGGGACGCCGCGCTCCGGGCGCTTGCGGCGCGAGAGGCGGTCTTCGGGGCACGAGGCCTGCCGGTGGCACGTTCGCTGAACGGCCTCGGCATCCTCCTGCAGGAACAGGCACGCTACCGGGACGCGGAGCCCTACCTGCGGCGGGCCCTGGCCATCTTCGTCGCCACCCTCGGCCCCGAGCACCCCGACACCGCCGCGGTGATGAACAATCTCGCCAACGCGGTCATGTACTGGGACCCGGTGGAGGCGCAGCAGCTCAGGCGACGTGCGCTCGCCATCCAGCAGAAGAGTCTGGGGCTCGAACATCCCGAGGTGGCGAACACCGAGTCCAACCTCGCAGCGACCGAGTTCACGCTGGCGCACTACGCCGAGGCACTGGCCGAGATCAGCCGGGCGATCTCCATTCGCGAGAAGCAGCCTGGCGCGGGGACTGGGGAGCTCGCGAACGACCGCGACCTCCACGGGGAGCTCCTGGAGGCGATCGGCCGTCCCGGCGAGGGTCTCGTCGACCACCGGCGCGCGCTCGCGATCCGCGACGTGGTGTACGGCCCGACCAGCCCGTTCCGCGGCGTGAGCCTGACCCGGATGGCGAGCGCATATCTCGCCCTCAAGCAACCGGCGAAGGCGCTCGACCTCGCGACGGAGGCGGTGAATCTCGAGGAGAGTGGATCGATCGATCCGACCGAGCTGGCCCTCGCGCGGTTCGTGCTTGCCCGGGCACTCGAGGCCAGTCACGAGGGGGGGGATCGTGCGCTGGCGCTCGCGCGCGAGGCCCGTGAGCAGCTGGTCGCGCACCAGGTCGAGCAGAGCCCCTACGTCCGGCAGATGGACAGCTGGCTCGCCGCGCACGATCCCGTGTCCGGCTCGCGTGGAACCGCCGCAAGGTCCGCGATTCCCGGGCGCTAGTTACACTCCCGTCCGGGCGTGTTCCCCGGGGCCCTTGGCCTTGCTCCCAGGCCCCCATCGACATATGAACACTTGTTGATATGGAGGCTCTCTCCCAGTCCTTCCGCGCCCTCGGCGACCCGACCCGGCTCCGCATCCTCCGGCTGGTCGCGGCGGCCCCGCTCAACGTCTCCGAGCTGGTCTCGGTCGTCGGCGTGGCGCAGTCCTCGGTGAGCCACCACCTGGGCAAGCTCCGGCAGCTCGGCCTGGTCCGGGAGGAGCGCGCGGCCGGGTTCACCTACTACTCGCTCGCGGTGGACGCCGGCGACGTCCAGGCCCCGCTGATCAAGATGGCCTGCGAGGCCGAGGACCGCACCGGCGACCTCGCCCGCCTCAAGGACCTCCTCCGCCAGCGCGAGGACCGGCAGCTCCTCAACGAGCGGTTGCTCGAGCCCGGTCAGTCCTGGTTCCTCTGGGCAGGCGCGCTCGCCTCGCTCCTGCCGTCGCTGGACGTGGCGGATTTCGGCTGTGGCACCGGCGTGCTCAGCACCTCCATCGCGCGGTGGGCGCGCTCGGTGGTCGCCATCGACCAGAACCGCGCTGCCCTCGCCCAGGCGCGTGCGCGGGCACGGCGCGAGGGGCTGACCAACGTCACCTTCCTTCGCCAGGACCTGCACCACCTCTCGCTTTCCTCGGGGAAGACCGGGCTCGTGGTGCTCTCCCAGAGCCTGCACCACGTGGAGGATCCGGCCGCCGTGCTCGGTGAGGCGTCTCGCATCCTGACCCCCGGCGGCAAGGTCGTGGTCCTGGAGCTGATGCCGCACCAGGAGACCTGGGTGAGCGACCGGCTCGGGCACCGCCACCTGGGCTTCGAGCCCGAGGCCCTCGAGTCCACCCTGCGCCGGGTGGGCTTCGGGTCCCTCGTCCTCGAGGTCCATCCGCGGCAGGCGAGCTCTCCCTTCCGCGTCTTCCTCCTCACCGGAGAGAAGCGATGACCACCGAGCAGCGGATCCAGCGGCTCCGCGACGCGCTCGCCCAGCGCATCCTCGTCCTCGACGGAGCGATGGGGACCCTCATCCAGGCGAAGAACCTCAAGGCCGCGGACTTCGGAGGCCCGGAGCTCGAGGGCTGCAACGAGAACCTCGTCCTCACTCGCCCGGAGATCATCCGCGACATCCACCGCGCCTACTTCGAGGCCGGCGCCGACGTGACCGAGACCGACACGTTCGGGGGCACGCCGCTGGTGCTCGGCGAGTACGGGCTGCAGGACCAGGCGCTGCGGATCAACGCCCGCGCCGCCGAGCTGGCGCGCGAGGCCGCGGACGCCGCCGAGTCCGCCGACGGACGCCCGCGCTGGGTCGCTGGCTCCATCGGGCCGACGACGAAGGCGATCAGCGTCACCGGAGGAATCGACTTCGACTCGCTGACCGACACCTTCGCCGTGCAGGCCGAAGGCCTCGTCGTCGGGGGCGCCGACTACCTGCTCATCGAGACCGCCCAGGACACGCGCAACATCAAGGCGGCGCTGCTCGGCTGCGAGCGCGCCTTCGCCCGGGTGGGGCGGCGCATCCCCATCGCCATCTCCGGGACCATCGAGCCGATGGGCACGATGCTCGCCGGCCAGTCGGTGGAGGCCCTCGCCACCTCGGTCGAGCACATGGACCTGCTCTACCTGGGCCTCAACTGCGCGACCGGCCCCGAGTTCATGACCGACCACATCCGGTCGCTGGCGCAGCTGACTGGCTTCCCGGTGAGCTGCGTGCCCAACGCCGGCCTGCCCGACGAGAACGGCCGCTACCTCGAGACGCCGGCGATGATCTCCCGCTCGCTCCGGCGCTTCGCCGACGAGGGCTGGCTCAACGTCGTGGGCGGCTGCTGCGGGACCACCCCCGAGCACGTCCGCGCCATCGCCGAGGCGGTCCGGGGCCTGGCGCCGAGGAAGCCGCATCCCCGATCCGCGTCGCGCCTGTCGGGCGTGGACTACCTCGAGGTCGGCGACGACGTGCGCCCAGTCATCGTGGGCGAGCGGACCAACGTCATCGGTAGCCGCAAGTTCAAGGACCTGATCGTCGGCGAGCAGTGGGAAGACGCCTCGGAGATCGCCCGCGCGCAGGTGAAGCGCGGCGCCCAGGTCATCGACGTCTGCCTCGCGAATCCCGACCGCGAGGAGCTCCAGGACATGGAGCGGTTCCTCGCCGCGGTGGTCAGGAAGGTGCGGGTCCCGCTGATGATCGACTCCACCGACGAGAAGGTGGTGGAGCGCGCGCTCACCTACTGTCAGGGAAAGGCGATCATCAACTCCATCAACCTCGAGGACGGCGAGGAGCGCTTCCACAAGGTGGTGCCGCTCGCCCGCCGCTTCGGCGCCGCGCTGATCGTCGGCTGCATCGACGAGACCGGCATGGCAGTGACCCGCGGGCGCAAGCTGGAGGTGGCGGAGCGCAGCCACGAGCTGCTGACCCGGAAGTACGGCGTCCCCGAGGAGGACCTGTACTTCGATTCCCTGGTCTTCCCCTGCGCCTCCGGGGACCAGCAGTACGTGGGCAGCGCGGTCGAGACCATCGAGGGAGTGAGGGCCATCAAGCAGCGCTTCCCCCGGAGCAGGACGGTGCTCGGCATCTCCAACGTGTCCTTCGGTCTGCCCACCGCCGGACGCGAGGTGCTGAACTCGGTCTTCCTCTACCACTGCACCCAGGCCGGACTGGACATGGCCCTGGTCAACTCCGAGAAGCTCGAGCGCTACCCCTCGTTGCCCGAGGAGGAGCGGCGTCTCTCGGAGGACCTGCTCTTCAATCGCGGGGCGGATCCCATCAGCCCCTTCGCCGCGCACTTCCGCGAGCGCAAGGCGGCCCCTGCCCGTGCCACCCAGAGCCTGCCGCTGGAGGAGCGACTCCCGCGCTACGTCATCGAAGGCAGCCGGGATGGGCTCCTCCCCGATCTGGCCGAGGCGCTGAAGACCCGGAAGCCGCTGGAGATCATCAACGGCCCGCTGATGGCCGGAATGGACGAGGTCGGTCGCCTCTTCGGGAAGAACGAGCTGATCGTGGCCGAGGTGCTCCAGAGCGCCGAGGTGATGAAGGCGGCGGTGAGCTACCTCGAGCCCCACATGGACAAGGCCTCCACCGCGACGCGCGGCAAGGTCGTCCTCGCCACCGTCAAAGGCGACGTCCACGACATCGGCAAGAACCTGGTGGAGATCATCTTCGCCAACAACGGCTTCCAGGTGGTCAACCTCGGCATCAAGGTTCCGCCCGAGCGGCTGGTGGCGGCGGTGCGCGACCACCGGCCGGACATCCTCGGCCTGTCGGGGCTGCTGGTGAAGAGCGCCCACCAGATGGTGTCGACCGCCGAGGACCTCTCGCGCGCCGGGGTCAAGGTGCCGGTCCTGGTGGGTGGCGCGGCGCTCTCGCGCAACTTCGTCGACCGCTCCATCGCCCCGGCTTACTCGGGGACCGTGGCCTACGCGCAGGACGCGATGAGCGGGCTCGATCTCGCGAAGCAGATCGTGGAGCCCGGCGGCCTCGGCCGTCTCGACGAGGAGCTGCGGGTCCGCCGCGAGAAGCTCGCCCAGGAGACCGCGAACCGGCCCGCGCCGATCCCGGCCGCTCCGGCGACGCGCTCGCACGAGGTGCGGATCCTCGAGTCGGTGCCCACGCCGCCGGACTGGGAGCGACACGTCCTGTCCAACACGCCGCTGGAGCAGATCTGGCGCTTCGTGAACCCGGTGATGCTCTACGGACGCCACTTCGGGGTGAAGGGCTCGGCGGCGCGCGCGCTGGACACCGCGGCGGAGGCGAGGCTCGCGGACACCGAGGACGGCCGGAAGGCGCTCGCGCTCAAGGAGACGCTGGACGCGCTCAAGGGCGAGCTTCTCCAGGCGGGCATGGAGGCCCGGGCGGTGTTCCGCTTCTACCGCGCTGGCTCGGACGGGAACCGGTTGCTGCTCTTCGACGGTCAGACCGGCGCCGAGGTCACCTCCTTCGAGTTCCAGCGTCAGGCGCGGCCGGGCGGCATCTGCCTCGCGGACTTCGTGCGGCCGTTCGAGGGCGGCCGGCCCACCGACAACCTGGCTCTCTTCGTGGTGACCGCGGGGAAGGGGATCCGCGAGCTGTCGGAGCGCTTCAAGTCGGCGGGTGACTTCGTGAAGATGCACGGCGCGCAGGCTCTCGCCCTGGAGACCGCAGAGGCCTATGCGGAGCTGCTCCACTCCCGCATCCGCAGCATGTGGGGAACGCCGGACAGGCCGGACATGACGATGCTGGAGCGCTTCCGGGCCGAGTACCCCGGGAAGCGCTACTCGTTCGGGTACCCTGCCTGCCCGCGCCTGGAGGACCAGCACCCCCTCTTCGCCGCGCTCGGCCCGCAGGACATCGGCGTGACGCTCACCGACGGCTGCATGATGGAGCCCGAGGCGTCGGTCTCGGCGCTGGTCTTCCACCACCCCGACGCGTACTACTTCTCGGTGAACTAGCTCTCCCTCGCAATGCCCGACGTCAGAGCTGCACTCTCCTTGCTCCCTCGCGGCGCCATCACCGGCATCGGGAGCCTTCCGCACACCCAGATGGAGCTGGCGCTGCAGATGGCGCTGGCGGTGGACGTGCCGTACCTCCCGCAGCTGCCCACCCAGAACGCGGCCGAGCTGATGGTCCCCGCCGCGCTGGAGGGGCTCCCCGGGCTGGAATTCGGCGAGGACGGCGTCTGCACGGTGGAGCTCGGAGCCTGGGAGGCAGGGCGTGCCGAGCTGGAGGCGCGCATCGACGCAGCGGTCCGGAGCGGGGATGCGTCGGGGTTCCTCCCCGGGGTGGGCGCGTGCCGGGCGCTGCGTCCGTTCCTCTGGGAGGTGCGCGAGCGGAAGCTCGCCTTCGCGAAGACACAGCTCGCGGGGCCGGCCACCGTTCGGTGGAGCTCGCAGCTGTCGACCGGCGAGCCGCTCTCGGACCACCCGGGGCTCGACGCGCAGGTCTTCCGGCTGTTGCTGGTCCGGTCGCTGGCGCTGGTGCAGGCGGTGCGGGCCGCCGGAGCGACGGCGATCTTCTACCTCGACGAGCCGGGTCTCTACGCCCTGGACACCTCCGACCCTGCCCACCTGGCGGTGCTCACCGAGCTCAAGCTCCTCGTGGCCGCCCTCCGGCAGCGGGGCGCCCTGGTCGGCCTGCACTGCTGCGGGAACACGCGGTGGAGCGCGCTGCTCGACCTGGGCATCGATCTCTTGTCCTTCGACGTGCGCCTCTCCCTGGACGCGGTCCTCGAGGAGCCGCCAGCGGTGCGACGCTTCCTCGACCGGGGCGGAGCCTTCTCGCTGGGGCTCGTCCCGACGGATCTGGGCCAGGAGGCGGACCCGGAGGAGCTTGCCCGGGCGGTGGAGACCTCGTTCGCGGCGGCCCTGCCGGACCGGCCCGAGGCACTCCGTCAGGTCCTGGTCACGCCTGCCTGCGGTCTGGCGATGCGCACGGTGCTCGAGGCCGAGCGGATCTTCGCGCAGCTACGGGCGGCCCGGTCAGGCCTGGTGCGCTGAGCTCTCCGGCGCGGCACAGCCGGCGGACAGCTCTCGCTCGGCCTGCGCCCAGTTCTCGGCGTCACGTCCGGTGACGTAGCCGCTCTGCACCCAGATCTCGTACGCCCGCCGGGCGATCTGCTCGTGGGTCGGGAACGGGCGCGCGGCGACCATCACCCGGTGCAGCTCCGTCTTTCGCGGCGCAGGAATGGTCGATGCGCCACGGGACGAGCGCGGGGCAGGCGAGGGGCGGCCGGTGCGGCGAGTCTCGGCGGCCCGCTCGGTCTCGGTGCGAGCGCCGGTCTGCTCGCGGGTCTGGGTCTCGGTGAACGGAGTCCTCTTCGACGACGTCGGCACTGTCTCTCTCTCTCCTCGTGAGGGAACCCTTCTTTCGCTCGGAGCGTGCCGGCCGTCCAGACACCGGCTGTCCAGACCCGTTCAGCGACAGGCGAAATCCGCCCGACTGTTCCCTGGACGACGCGCAGCGTCGCCCACAGACCAACGCACGACAACGCACAGCGTCATGGCTCAGGAAGTGTCCGCCGCTGACCGGGAGGGCACCCCCGATCTCCATTTCGGGTGTGTTTTTCGCTGGTACGGAACGACCGCGTGACCTATCGCGACGGGACTGAGACAGAGGAGGCGTTCACCGATGCGTCGTTTCGTCCTCGCCGTCGCGGTGCTGGTCCTCGGGGCGTGTCAGCAGAACAAGCCGGGACGGGTCGGCATCATCACCGCACTCACTGGCAGCCAGCAGGCCTTCGGTCAGGCCCATGACCGTGGGTACGAGATCGCGCTCGAGGAGATCAACGCCTCCGGAGGGGTCCTGGGCAAG
>CAZDSB010000296.1:0-10123 GCA_964507515.1 uncultured Myxococcaceae bacterium | reverse complement strand
CATTTCATTACTCCCTCTTTGCTGCGCGACATCTCGGGATGGCAGGAGTCGCATTCGACCGTTCGCTCACTTCGTGCCGAGGACTTTTGGCAACGGAGCTCTTGAACAGTGCGAATAGCCGCTGGGTGAGCAGGCGGTGCCGTGTTCGGTGACGGTCATCCGTCGATCACGGTCTCGCGCAGAAGTTCGGAACCGCACCGTCCAACGCCGCAGGGTCCGGAGATCGAGACGGTGGCGACGGATCATTGCCGCCAGTTCCGATGAGTCGGGACGTGCGGATCCCGGACGCGTCCAGCCCGAAACCAGCGCTCGGGTTCGCCCCGTCTTGCCTACTGGGTGGCCGACAGGTCGCAGCCCTCGGGCACGAAGCCCGCCTCGCTCAGCTCCCAGGAACAGCGAAGGACCGTGTCGGGTCGGCAGGCATGGCAAGCATCGGCGCGAGCCGGCCGTCTCGATGGAGCGAGTAGACGCCCCAGAGCTGTTCCTCCTCAGCGGGCAGACTCTTCGACGGATCCGGCGGCTCGAGTCCCTGACACCTTGATCCGCGCGCGAGGTTCCATCAAGCCTTTCGTGGGCGCTCTGCGCCCGATCCTATGCGCAGTCGCGGATCGGATCTCCGCATTCGAGGCCTCTCGGGTGGTACCGTCTCCGGCATGCACAGAGCTCTCGTCCTGCTCTTGCTGTCCGCAACCGCCGCGTCTGCCCAGACCTCGCGCTGGGCATCCGCCGACGACAAGACCGCCCAGTGGATGATCGCCCAGGAACGCCGGTGGGCAGAGGGCGCCTGTGACGGGAACGATGTCGTGAAGACGATCCTCGCGGACGACTTCCAGGGCACCAGTCCCTCCGGCAAGCGCTACTCGAAGCCGGACACGATCGGCGAGAAGCCCTCCGCCCGGGACTGCAAGCTGGGGGAGGTGAAGATCCGCTTCTTCGGGGACAATCTCGCGATCGCGTACGGCAGCGAGAGCCGGGTCAAGACGAAGGACGGGAAGGACTCGGTAGAGACGCTCATCTGGACCGACACCTGGCTGAAGCGCGACGGACGCTGGCAGATCATCGCAGCCGAGGATCTCATCCCGACAAAGTAGACCGCCCGCGCAGGGTCGCTTGCCGGGGGCGCCGGAACGACCCGTGATCAGGCGCAGAGCAGCGGGTGATACGCCTCGGCCGGCACGTAGGCCCGATCGCTCCACCGCGTCTGCCGGAGCGCGACCTCGGTCATCCGCCACAGCCACCCGATCAGACGCGGATCCTTCAGCCGCTTGCGGAACTGGGCCAGCTTCGCTCGCGCCGGCAGCTGTCCCAGCAGCGCGTGGCGCCGCACCCGGCGCGCGTAGTCGGCGAAGTCGAAACGCCCCTCCGTGAAAGCGGCAGCGATCGCGTCGGCCGCCACCTCGCCGTAGGCGAGCGCGAAGGAAATGCCCTCACCCAGGAGCGGGTCGACGCCCGCAGCATCCCCGGCGAGGAGCACGCTCCCCACCGAGAGCGCCCCCCGGGGGTTGAACGTCCGGATCGGGTGTCCCTTGAGCTCGAGGTCCTCGAGCCGGTGCCCGCGCGTACGGAGCGCGGCCCCGAGATCGTCGACCAGGCCAGGATTGCCCTCACGGGTTCGCTCCAGGCCGTCGTAGATCCCCCGGTTCATCACCGGCTTGCCGTCGACCAGGCTGGGAAAGTCCCACACGTAGCCCGCCAGGCTCGTCCCGACCCGCCCGTACTCGAAGACGGCGACTCCGTCCCGGAAGGCGGAGGAATGGGGCACTTCCGGAGTCAGCACCTCGAGCAGGCGCGCCACGTGCGCCGCGTCGCGGAGGCCGAGCAGCCGCCGCACGGTGCTGTTGGACCCGTCGGCGGCCACCACCACGCGGGCGCGGAGCACGCCGCGCGAGGTCGTCAGCTCGACGCAGTCGTCGCGCTGCTCCAGCGCCACCAGCGACTCGCCCTGGCGGACGACGATGCCGGCCCTCTCCGCCTCGCGAACCAGCCAGGCGTCGAACTCGTCCCGCCGGGTGATGCGCAGAACTGGATCTCCCCGGAAGGTGCACGACCGCCCCTCGTGCACGAGCCGCACCTCGCGAACCGCGACGTGCTTCGGCACGAAGTCCAGCCCCATCCGCCGGAGCACGGTCTCGCCCAGATGCGTCACCGCGCCACCGCACAGCTTGGGCCGCGGGAACCGGGCACGGTCGAGGAGCAGGACTCGTGAACCCCAGGAACGGTCGGCCTTCACCAGATTCAGAGCCGTCGAAGTCCCGGCAGGCCCGGCGCCGACCACCACCACGTCCGCGTCCAGCTTCGGGACGAGCCGGGGACGGCGCTCCCGGGGCGGCGGCGCGGCGACCTCGGGTGCGCGCTTCCCGGGAGTCCGCACCGGGCCCACCAGTTTCGCAAGCGGATGGGGAAGCCCGAGCTTCAGGCATTGCCGGTCGAGCGCCTGCGGGGGCGCGAAGGCCGCGGGCTCCTCCAGCGGCCAGACGGGGCACGGGGCCTCGGCCCGTCCACTCCGCTCGAGGATGCCGTTGACCGCCCGGCGCGCGGCCTCGTTCGCGGCCTCCATCGTTGCGATGTCGGTGTGGGTCCTCACGTAGTCGGAGGCGAGGAAGAGGTTCTCGATGCGGGTGCAGGCCTCCGGTCGACGCCACCACGAGCCCGCGGTGTTGATCAGCAGCGGTTCGTGGTTGACGACCGTTCCGTCGGGCCGATGCTCGACGCTGTCGGAGAGGTACCACTCCACCAGGTCCTCGTCCGCGAGCCGGTCCTGGCCAGAGGCCGCGATGTGGCTCTGCAGCTGGGCCCAGACCTCCTTCACGAGCTCCTCGCGAGTGCAATCGCGCGCCGGCTTCCGGACGAAGATACCGGGCTGGGTCCAGTCCGAGATGCAGACCGACAGCACCCCGGCCGCGTTGCCGCCGCCGAACGTGCGAAGGACGTCCCGCGCCCAGAACTGGGGCTGCGAGATGCCGGTGAGCGCCCAGGGTGAATCCGCGAAGATGAGGTGGCCGGGCGCGAGCCGGAGGTCACGCCGAAGGAAGAACTGCAGGCCGGTCATCCACCCGCCGCTGAGGCTCGACAGGTGCGCGAGCTGAGGGTCGGCCGTCGCCAGGCGCTCGTTCACCAGCGGCGCCATCCGCTCTGCCGGGAGAGCGCTCACGTAGTAGTCGCTGTGGACCACCTCGCCGCTCGAGAGGCGCGCGCCGGTGATCCGACCCTGCTCACAGTCCAGCGCCGCGACGGGCGTGCCGAACCGGAAATCCGCGCCGCGCTGGCGCAGGTAGAGCAGCCACGGGTCGAGCCACACGTCGTGGGTGGGGCCGTTCAGGACCCGCGCGACCTGCGTCCCCGGCTTGAGGTGATCGAGGAGCAGCTGGAGCCCGATGGTCACGGTGGTGCGAGCGCTCGCGAGTCGTGGGCGCATCGCCACGAGCGACTGCACGGCGATCTCGCCGAAGAAGCGCCGGAAGTTGGGGTGCCGCTGATCGAAGTCGAAGTAGTCCCAGTACGTGACGTTCTCGCACTCGGCGAGACGACGCTCGGGGCAGCTGGTCACGAACAGCATCGTCCGGCGCAGGAACTCCTTGGTGTCCGCATCCGGGATGCCCATCCGCGCGTACCAGCTGGATGGCTGGAACTGGCGGAAGTCCTCGAGCGAGCGCGGGAAGTGAGAGACCAGGTCGAACCAGGCGCCGCTCGTCTGGAACACGCGCGTCCGATCGGTGCCCACCAGGTTGTCGAAGACGCCCTGGGCGTTGGTGCCGAAGGGGATGCGCTTCATCGTGTCGGGCAGGTGCTTGTAGAACGACGGGAAGAAGCGAAACCCGTGTTCGCCCGGCAGGCCGCGACGTCCGCCCGACTCGGTACCCGGCACGAAGACGCTGCGGGCCTTGCCTCCCTGGACGGATTTCGCCTCGTAGACCGTCACCCGGAACCCGCGCTCGACCAGCTCGTGGGCCGCGCTCATGCCCCCCACCCCGCCCCCGAGGACTGCCACGCTCGGCGCCCTGCGTCCGTGCTGCGGCCCCACGACCCTCCGCGCGACGGTGTCGGTCTTCATCGCTGTCCCTCCGGGGCGGTGTCCGCTCCGCTCCCCGTGAGGCACTGCAGCGGGGATGCCTCGGGCAAGTGGTGGAACCGAGAAGGCTGCGCACAAACGCCTCCGTGACTGGCGGGCAACCCGCGTCGGAGGCGCGTCACCTTCCCTGCAACGGGGTCCGTGCGCGCAGGAAGCACACATGCGCGCCAACCGTTCCGCCAGGCGAGCAGTGCACCAGGCACCAGAGGCTGGGCCCGCGCCGCCGCTCGCCAGACCCGAGAGGCTGGCCTCCTGCGACGAAACCGTGCACGAAGAAGCGATGGCTGCGGCGACCGACCCGGATTCCTACGACGCGCTCTCGAAGCGGCGCGACGCAGCGACGCTGAGCTGGCGCGGCCCGGCGCTGATGCTGTTCGCTCGAACAGCGTGTGCCGTTGGCGCGCAAGCGCTCGTCGCTGCCGTCTTTGCCCTCCGGGCGTCACCGGCTCCATGGCACGACGCAGAACCGTGGCTGCCCGTGTACGGAACATTGATCGACGCGGGGTGCCTCGCCCTGCTGTGGCGGCTCACTCGCCGCGAGGGGATCCGCCTCTTCGACCTCCTCGGGTTCGACCGGAGGCGCCTCGGGCACGACGTGCTACTCGGCCTCGCATTCGTCCCGGCCAGCCTCGTCTTCATCCTCGGAGGCACCTACTTGGTCGGCTGGCTCCTCTACGGGACGAAGACTCCCCCCTACCTCTTTGGCGCCTTGCCTCTGCCCGCTGCTCTCTACGGTGTGCTGGTCTTTCCGTTCGTCTGGGGACTCACCGAGCAGATGACCTACAACGGGTACCTGGTGGCGCGCTTTCAAGTTCTCTTCCGCAGGACGAGCCTCGCCGTCGCCTGTGTGGCATTCGCCTGGTCGGTGCAGCACGCCTTCATGCCGTTGACGTTCGATCCGAAGTTCATGGTCTTTCGGGCGTTGTCTCCGCTGCCGTTTTCGATCTTCGCCGCGCTCCTGTATCTACGACTCCGCCGGTTGGTTCCGTTCGTGATTGCGCACGCCTTCATGGACGGTGCGAGCGTGCTGATCGGAGTACTGCTTCCCGTGCTGAGAGGTTGAATGCTGCCGCTGCTCTGCAGTCTGGCCTTTGCGCGGATTTCGGCCGCGACGTCCGCGCCAGCGGGTGCACCGGCTGAACCCCGGGCCATCGTTCGCGAGGCGACGCGCGCGGTCGAGAACGACGGCGCGGCGGATCTGCGAGCGCTCTGGCAGCGGAGGCTCGAGCGCAGCGCGACGGACCGGGGTGCCGTGCTCGCTCTCGCGACGCTCGCGCGGCTCACCTACGACTATCCGGACGCGGAGGCCCGCTATCGTCGGCTGAGCGATCCTGCCTCCGGCCCGGCGGACGGATTCGCGACCTACGCCCGCCTCGGCATGGCCTGGGCACTCGAGGAGCGCGGGTTCAGCAACGGCGCCGAGGCCGAGTTCGAGGCCGCCCGGAAGGCCGCGCACGCCGCGCGCGACGGGGCTGCCGAGGCGGAGGCGCTGATCGCGCTCTCCTTCGTCGCCGGGCGAGTGAGGGGCGTCCCCGCGGGGATCGCTCTCCTCGATCGAGCGCAGCGGCTGATCCCGGCGGATGCGCTGGATCTGCAGTCGCACCTGCTGAGCCATCGCGCGGGCCTCCGGGGTCTGCTCGGCGCTCCCGAGGCGATCAAGGACGCAGAGGCGAGCGTCGCGCTCGCGCGCCAGGCGGAGGACCCGAGGGCCGAGGCGCAAGGGCTGCGCTCGGCGGCGAAGGTGCACTTCTACCGCTCGGAGTACCCACAGGCGTTCGCGTTCTTCCGGCAAGCGGAGGACCGGTTCCGCAGCGCCCACGACATCAGCTGGCTCTCGGTCACGCTCACCGATCGCGCGGGAGCGCATCTGTCGTACGGGGATTTCGGGGAGGCGACGGAAGCGTTGCGCTTGGGGCTCGCGGAGGCGGAGAAGTCGCACAACCTCTTCGTCATCGCCGGTGCACACAACGGGTTCGCCGACGTCGCGATGCACGTCAATGATCTCGAAACTGCTCGCGAGCACCTGGAGCGCTCCATCGCCATGTACGAGGCCCAGGGCGACCCATCGAGCACCACCATCCCCCGCAGGTATCTGGCGTTCCTCTCGCTGGCCGCCGGGAAGCCGGACGAGGCCCGGCGCCAGGTGCAGGAGATCCTCGACTTCTACAGCTCCACCGGAGAGGCGATGGACGTCTTCGATCTTCACCGGATGCTGGCGGCCATCGCCATGCGCGAGACCGACTGGCCCGCCGCCGCCCGGGCGCTCGCCGAGGCCGAACAGCTCGCTCGGCGTCTCAAGAACAAGGAGTGGACCGACCAGCTGAAGCTCGACGCCGGTCTCCTCGCGCTCTTTCGGGGCGATCTGGACGCCGCCGAGTCCTCTCTGGCGGCCTACCTTGCCGCCGCCGACGCGGCGCAGAGCCTCGCACGCCACGAGACGCGACTCAGGCTGGCGGAGATCCACGCCCGGCGCGGTGACGTCGGTCGCGCCGAGCAGGAGGCGCTTGCCGCCTGGAACGACCTGGATCGCTGGCGGGCCGGCCTCGACGACCGCGAGCTGCGGCTTCTCGCCTTTCAGACCTCCGCCGCGGAGCTGAAGACCGTCGGCAAGAGCGATCAGGACGCGAGCGTGGCGCGCCTGCTGGGACTCCTCGCGGCGGGTGGACGGGCCGCCACCGCCTTCGAGCTCGCCGAACGGCGACGTGCACGCGAGCTGATGGATGCGCTGCTCCAGGCCGAGGCGTTGCGTTCCGGTGTCAGATCCGCGGCCACGCCCGCGCAGGCACGCGGTTCCACTCCGCTCACCGCCCACGCCATCGCCGCGTCGCTCCCCGACGAGAGGACGGCATTGCTCGAGTACATCGTTGGCCACCAGGACGTGCCGGGGACGCTGTTCGTCGTGCAGCGGAGCGGATTGCGCGCCCTCGCGCTGGAGGCTCCTAGGGCCTGGTCGGCACAGGTTGCACGCTTCGCCGCCCTCCTCGAGGCCGGGACCGACGCCGGCGAGCTTGCCGCCACCCTCGGAGGGTCGTTGCTCCAGCCGGCGATCGCGAGTCTGGGCCCCCAGGTCGACCGGCTGGTCATTGTCCCGGACGGTCCACTGCACCGTCTTCCCTGGGACGCGCTCCGCCTCGCCGATGGCATTCACGTCGTGGAGCGGTACTCGGTGACCGTCGTGCCATCGGCCGGAGTTGCCTCCGCCCTGTGGCGAAGACCTCGCGAGCCCGCCAGCGCCCGTCCGATGCGGCTCCTCGCCTTCGGGGATCCGGCGTTCGCCGCCGGCGAGGCCATGTCGACCGGCGACGGTGCGGAGGTCTACCGGTCCGCCTTCAAGGCCAGCGGAGGACTGCCCCGGCTGCAGGCGAGCGCCCGGGAGATCCAGCTCGTCGCACGGTACGCGCCGCAGTCCGAGATCAGGCTGCGCGAGGCGGCGAGCGCCGCGTATCTCAAGCATGCCGACCTCGCGGGATTCCGGATCCTGCACTTCGCCACGCACGCCGTGGTCGACGAGGGCACCATCGCCCGCACCGCACTCGCGCTCTCACCCGGCGAGGGCGAGAGCGGCTTCGTCAGTCCCGGAGAGCTGGCCGCGCTCCGCCTCGACGCGGATCTGGTGGTGCTCTCCGCCTGCCGAACCGCGCGGGGCGTGGTGGTGGAGGGAGAAGGAGTGCTGGGCCTCACCGCTCCGCTCCTGCAGGCTGGCGCGCGCTCCGTCGTCGCGACCCGCTGGAGGATCCGCGACCAGGCAACGGTCGCTTTCGTCAAGGCTTTCTACGACGCGCTCGCGCGCGAGATGCCGGTCGCCGATGCCCTGCAGGCGGCGAAGCTCGATGCGCTCCGGCGCGGCGTCGCACCGAGTGAATGGGCGGTGTTCACGGCCGTGGGCGACCCTCTGGTCCGCGTCCCGCTGCGAAGGCCGTGGCTTCCCTCTGCATGGGTGAGTCTGCTCCTCGCGATCGCGGTCCTCTCCGGCACGGCCGCCGCCGTCTATCTCGTCCGGATGCGAAGACTGCGGACCGGGGACGCGCGCTGAGTGCCCGACTCCGACGTGGTTCGCACCCACCAGCGGTAGGTCTTCCCCGGCGGGAGGAGCCGAGGGTCGGAGAGCGTGACCGAGGTCTCGCTCGTCTCGGCGCCCCAGACGAGGGCACCCTTGTCGTCGAGCACCTCGAGCTCGTAGCGCCGTGCACCCGGCACGGGCTTCCAGGCGAAGGTCGGAGGAGTCGCCTCGTCGATCTCGCCCGACGGCCCGAGGAGGGTGATGCCGTCCGCCATGCCGCGCTCGACGTCGCTGCCCTCCGGGGACCTGACCCTGTGCGCGACGGTGACGACCAGGATGAGGGAGGCAGCCAGGGCGAGTGGAGCCGCGAACCGGCGAAGACTCGGCCCGACCAGGGGCGCTGCCCGCTCCGTCGCGCCGGCGCCGGCTTCCTCCATCGCGCGGAGCAGCTCGAACTCGGAGCGGCATTCACCACAACCCATCACGTGAGCGAGCGCTTCCAGCCGCTGCTCCTCGGCGCCCTCTTGCCTCAGCAGGGACAGCATCGCCTCCGGGGGCACGCAGCGCTCCCGGCCGGGCACCCGCCGCGCATCGAGCGCGCGCTGATACGCCTCTCGAAGGCCCTCGTCGGTCACGCCTTGGCCTCTCCTGTGATGCCCATGTGCTTCAGCTGCTCCCGGAGATCCGCGAGCCCGCGGTACAAGAGATTCCGCGCCTTCGGCTCGGACCATCCCATGACCTTCGCGACCTCCTCACCCGAGTAGCCGGCCAGGTACATCCGGACGACCGGACGGCGCGAGGGCGTGATGGCCTCGATCGCCCGGTCCAGCTGCGCGGACAGGTCGGACTCCTCGACGGATCGAGCCGGGTCCGAGTGCTCGGCGATGGGTTCCTCACTGTCCTCCAGTGCCACGGTCTGCTCCGCGCCCCGGGCGCGCCGGCGGCGGAGGAGGTCCACCGCAGCCGACACCGCGACCCGATGGACGTAGGACGCAGAGACCGGCCCGGTCCTCTCACCCATCTCCTGAGAACGCGCGCGCCAGAGGCGGATGCGCACCTCCTGGAGCACGTCCTCGAGGTCCGCCTCGGACAGCCGGTGTCTCAGGCCGACGCGACGGACGAGCGCGGCGAACCGTCCGACCGCCGCTTCGAGCTCGGAGGAGAGCCTGTCCAGCGCCAAGGGCATGGAATCAGAGGACGTGAAGCCCGAGTGAGAGAACCCGCCACCCCGGTGCGTATCACGATCGGAACGTGACCTGGGCGCTGCCCTGGCCGAGTCCTGGAGGTCTCGAGTGAGAACGATTCTTCAGCGCTGCGCGATCCTGGGCGTGCTCGCGGTGGCGCCGCTCGGCGCCCGCGCGGCTGGCTCACAGGAGTGGTCGGTCACCACCGGGCAAACCATCGGAGGAGGCGCGACGTCGATCCACGTGCAGGCGGCCTGGCCGGGGCTCTCGATCGGCGTGCTTCACGGCGGAGCACCCGGCTTCGACTACGGCGGGACCTTCAGCTTCAACTACAACTACGAGGGAGACGTCCGGGCCTCGTTCCCGGGGATCAAGGTTCAGGGCTACTTCAAGGGCACGCTGGTGAGGAGCCGGCGGTACAGCCTCGGGCTCTGGTTCGCGCCGGGGATGCTGGCGTACTTCCTCGGCCAGAACTGGTGCAGCCCGATCATCCTCGGCACGCACACCGTCGATGGCAGCTTCTACTCTCTCGCGAACGTCTGTACCGGCGTCGGCGGGACGCAGTACGGCGCGGCGTTCCCGGCGGGTCTGATCTTCGGGGTGTCCGCGTCGGAGAGGGTCAATCTCGCGCTCACCTTCGACGTCCCGTTCTTCATCACCTTCGGGCAATACGGGACGCCGACCGTTCCGATCCTGTTCGGCGGGGCAGTCGAGTACTTCCTGGATCGATCCACGGCGGTGACCTTCTCGCTGCGGACCGGGCCGATGATCTTCACGAAGTATGGAACGGACTTCACGTTCCAGGCGCTGCTCGGCCTCGCCTACAAGTTCGGATGAGTGGCCGCGGCGCGTCCCGAGCTCTCAGGGGAC
>CAZDSB010000295.1:0-4501 GCA_964507515.1 uncultured Myxococcaceae bacterium | reverse complement strand
CGCCGCCGAGAGCTGCGCCGAGTTCTGGCGGCGCGCCCCCGGCGCCACCCCGGAGGAGCAGGCGAAGGCCTTCGAGGAGCTGCTCCGGAAGCCCCACCCCGCTCTCTACACCACCGACGTGCTCGGGCTCGACGCGCCCCTCTCGAAGAGCGTGCCCGAACGGCTGGGGAAGATCGGCACGCGCTTCAGACCGGAGCCGGCGCGGGTGGACGAGGTCCGCCGGACGCTCGACACCGACCTCGAGGACGCCGCGGTCCAGTTCCGGAAGACGTTTCCGGACTTCGTCGCGAAGCGGCCGGTCTCGGTCGTGTGCTCGATCGGAGCCTTCGACGGGGGGACGCGGAAGGTCGAGGGCAAGTCGATGCTCCTCTTCGGTCCGGACGTCATCGCCGCGATCCGGCCCCGGGGCTTCAACCTCCGGCCCTTCCTCGAACACGAGCTGTTCCACGTCCACCACGAGGCGCTGCATCCGGACGCGCCGGAGACCGTCGTCCAGTCACTGTGGGAAGAAGGCCTGGCGACCTACGTGAGCGCGGCGCTGAACCCGGGTGCGACGCACGACGAGGTGAGCGTGCCGGACGCGCTCGTGGCCGAGGCCACGCCCCGCATCCCCGAGCTCGCGGGCCGGCTCCTCGCGCATCTGGACGACCCGGCGACGGGCCCGGTCTACAAGCAGTTCTTCTACGGCTCGACCGAGAAGAACCCCGAGGTTCCGCCGCGCAGCGGGTACCTGGTGGGCTGGCGGATCGCCGAGGCCGCCGGGAAGACCCGATCGCTGGCGCAGCTCGCGGCGCTGACTCCCGCCGAGAGCCGGGCGCTCGTCGAGCGAGCGCTGCGCGAGCTCCAGGCCGGCGCGCGCGACGCGGGGCCCGGGTCGACGGGCAAGCCGAGATAGACCCGCGGGAGAAGCGTCACCTTCCGGAGCCGGCCACCGCGGTCGGTCGCCACCCGGCGTCGCGCGGCGGCTGGAGCACCGGGGGCCGGAACCGGAAGCGGTAGACGTCCTTCCCGTGCTCGATGCGGACGACGAGCGGGAGCTGGACCGAGCCCACGCGCTCCCAGCCCGAGAAGCGGAAGATCATCGTTCCCACCAGCGCGCTCCACCGCAGGCGAAGCGCGACCGGCCGCCCGTCGCTCGCGATCCCGAGGTCGACCGCGTGTCCGGCGACGTCGCGCCCCGAGACCCACACCACCGGCTCGCCGTCGAACCGGTCGTTCCGGGTCACACCGAGCCGGCGGAAGACACGCTCGGGGGCGAGCACCATCTCGAAGAAGTGGTGCGCGAGGATGCGCGCGCGAAGGTCGGCGTCTCCCTCGGTCCAGTGGCTCGCGTCGCCGCTGACCCAGGTATCCTCGCCGAGCGCGACCGAGTCCCACGTCTGCGCATCGCCCCGCCACTGCGTGAAGCGCGCCCAGTCATCCGAGCGCCGGTACGCGATGCGGGTCCGGTACGGGCCACGCGGACCCTCGCAGTCGGCCGTGGCTTCGTAGCCGGTCACCTTCGCCGCCCCCTCCCCCACCCACTCCCGTGCCCGCGCCAGGGGCGACTCTGCCGGCACCGCGGCCGTGACCAGGGCCAGGAGGAGGAGCACGGGCATCGATCCCTCATGAACCCGCCGGGGCCGGTGGTTGCACCACCCCCAACGGGATCTAGAGGGGATGACCGAAGCACAGCGCCGCGAGGACTGCGAGTGGCGCCGCAACTCCGGACCACCGCCAGGCCTCGCTTCGCCACGCGGACGCGGCCGTCTCCTGCTCGGTGGGGAGGACGACCGGCGCGGGCCCGCCGGCGATCCCGACCAGACGCCAGGTGCCGTCGCGGTCCTCTTCCAGCTTGCCGAGCGCCAGGGCCCGCGCACCGAGCTTCCCGACCGATTCCCAGGAGAGCAGCTCGACCGCGGGCTGCTCTCCCTCGGCGGGGACCTCGTCGGTCTCTCGCTCGATCGGAATCAGCACCCGGCGGATCGCCACCGGGGCCGCGGCGCGCGCCGCAGAGAACCGGAGTCGCACGCTCGTCCGCAGGCCGCGCAGCTCGAGGGGAACGCTCGCCGCCCGCTCGCGCGCGACGAGGCGGCCCGGCTCTCCGCGCTCGCCCACCAGCCGGAGCTCGGCCTCGTAGAAGGCGCAGACGACCCCGCCCGGCGACGTCACCTCGCCCGACGAGCCGAGCCGTCCATCGAGGAGCAGCCAGCGTCCGTCCCGCTCCCAGGCAGGAAGATGGATGGCCTCGTCGACCGAGCACGGCGTCGCGTCGCGAAGGAGCTCCGCATGCCGCCACAGCTGCCCCGCCGTCCACGCCGCCGCGAGGCACCCCGCGAAGGCGGCACCACCCAGGATCCAGCGGAGGACCGGTCCGGCCGCGGTTCCGGCCGAGAGGGCGAAGGCGAGCGCCCCGCCGAGGAGCAGTCCGGCAAGTACTGGAAGCGGGGCAACCGCCGGCGCGATGGCCGGGACGTGCCGCTGGACCGCCGTCCCGCGCACCGCGAGGAGGGCACCTGACGCACCGAGTCCCAGCGCAGGAGCCAGGACAGTCGACAGATCGAGGCCGGCGAGCTCAGTCACGGTCGGCAGCGTCGCAACCCGCGTGCCAGGGGCTCCAGGCGCAACAGGACCGAGATCGGCCGCCAGGCTGAAAAAAGGACAGAGCCCGCCGAGAAATGTTGGAGCGCGGACGAGGACCTATCCCGTGGTCCCGGTCGACGTCGGCTCCTCGAGCCCCATCACCCGGAAGGTCTGCACCGCCCGCTCCTTGCCCCGCACGTGCGCCAGCGGCATTGCCTCGACGTGGAAGCCCGGGCCCGCCTGCGACACGGTGGTGTCTGCGGCCAGGACCTCGTTCGGCTTCGCCACGCCACAGAGCCGGGAGGCCGTGTTCACGCAGTCGCCGATGGCGGTGAACTCGTGCCGGTCCGCCGAGCCCATGTACCCGACGACCGCCTGCCCGGTGTTCACCCCGATGCCGATCTCGATGCGCTTCTGCCCGTTCGCCTCGCGGGCCTCGTTGAGCGCCTCCACCGCGCTCTGCATCTCCAGCGCCGCCCGCAGCGCCCGCGCCGGATCGTCCGGGTGGGGCGACGGTGGTCCCCACACCGCCATCACGCAGTCGCCGATGAACTTGTCCAGGTTGCCCTCGTGCCGGAACACCACGTCGGCCATCGCCGAGAAGAAGGCGTTCAGCATCGACACCGTCTCCTGAGGACTCTCCCCCTCCGCGATGGAGGTGAAGCCGCGGATGTCGGCGAAGAGGATGCTCACCTCAGCGAGACGCCCCTGCCGGAGCAGCTCCACCTGCCCCTTCACCACCATGTCGGCGACGGCCGGAGACAGGAACCGCGACAGCTCGGCGCGGGTCACGGCCTCGGTCTCGATCTTCCGGGCGAGGTCCGCGTTCTCGAGGGCGATGGCGGCCTGGGAGGCGATCCCGGAGAGGATCTTGAGGTCCTTCTCGCTGAAGGCGTTGGTGCGCTCGCGGGTGTCGAGGAAGAGGACGCCCTTCAGCTCGCCCTTGGCGAGGAGCGGCACGGCCATGGCACTCCGGATGCCCTGGGCGACGATGCTCTCGCTCCCGCTGAACCGGCTGTCGAGGATGGCGTCGGCAGTGAGAACTGCCTGCCGGGTCTCCAGCACCCGCTTGAGCACGGTGTCGGAGAGCACGACCTCCTCGTCGGTGCCGCTGCGGTGCTTCACGGCCTGCGCCACGAGCTCGCCCTGGTCGTTCACCAGGAAGATGACGCCGTGATCGGCCGCGAGCAGCTGGAAGGAGACCGCGAGGATCTTGTCCAGGAGGCTCTTCTGGTCGCGCTCCAGGCCCACCTGCCGGTGGAACTCGTGGGCGATGCGCAGCTTCTCGTAGTCCTGGCGGAGCGCGGCGGCGTCCTTCAGCTGCTCGGCGGGACGGAACTCGGTCTCCTCGACCGCGGGCTGATCCAGCTGCGCCAGGAAGGCCGGGGCCGCCTGGGCGGAGGCGAGCACCGTGACGCCCGGGCTTCCGCTGCTGGTGAGGACGTCCCCGGAGTGGAAGACCAGGCGGCTGTTGCCGAGGGCGATCTCGTCGCCGTCCTTGAGCCGCAGCTCGCGGACCCGGCGCCCGTTGACGTAGGTGCCGTTGGAGCTGCCGAGGTCCTTGAGCAGGAACCCGTTCGGCACCTTCTCGATGGCGGCGTGCTCCTTGGAGACCTCGCGATCGGCGAGGCGGAGCGTGTTCGCCGGGTGCCGGCCCAGCGTGGTGCGCGGGCCCAGCGGGAACTCGCTCAGCTTCCCGTCCAGGAGCCGCCCGGTGAGGTACGGCCCACGGGGGCTGGTCCGGACCGACGGCACCTGGCTCGAGGAGAGCGACTCTCCGCACCCCGGGCACCGCGGCGGGTTGGGCTGGGCGAGCGGCGTTCGACAGCGTGGGCAGGCGCTGAGCATCGGACCGTCGGCCGATGTTACAAGCCTTTCCCCGGTGCGCATCAAGCAACGACCCGAGGACTTCAGCGTCCGGGAGTCCTACCGCTTCGAC
>CAZDSB010000294.1:0-4878 GCA_964507515.1 uncultured Myxococcaceae bacterium | reverse complement strand
CTCCCGAGGCCTGCTGGTAGACGCGCCGCTCGGGGTGAGAGAGCGCCCGCGCGGTGATGGCGATGAGCGAGCCGGCCACCAAGTCCACGGGGATGATGTCGAGGATGCTGCGCTCGGCCGCGGGGATGAGCCGGTGTCCCTTGATGCCGGCGAAGGAGAGCGGCGCCGAGGTGGTGAAGCCCTCGTTCCATCCGGGGAACGGGTAGCGCAGCGCACTCTCCACGATGCTCGGGCGGACGATGGCGTAGCGGAGGTCCGGCGTGCCAGCGATGACCTGCTCGCCGAGCGACTTGGTGTACGTGTACGTGTTGGGCCAGCCCCAGCTCCGGGCGCGGTCCATGCCAGCCTCGGTGAGCTTCTGGGTGAGCCACAGCTTGCGTTCGCGGCCCACCGCGAGGCGGAGCGTCTTCTCGTCCCGGCCGTCGCGGCCTTCCTCCTCCAGCCGCTCGAGCGCGCGGGCCCGGAACTCGGAGGTGACGGCGTGGTCCTCGGCCTGCTCTCGCAGCCGCTTCACCAGGCGGGCCGCGTCGTCGAGCTCGTTCTCGAGCGAGAAGTCCCGGCCGTCCATCTCGCCCTTGCGGGGGAAGTAGCCGGCGATCTCCTCGTCCTCGAACACCAGGCCGCTCTTGTTGCCAACCACGAAGGCGGTGGACACGTGCACCAGGGGGACGTCGAGGCGCCGGCAGAGCTCGACGGCGTTGCGCACGCCGTAGGTGTTGATCTTGAGCCCCACCTCCAGTGGCGGGTTGAAGGAGACGAGGCCAGCGCAGTTGACGACGACGTCCACCTGGCCGGCGAGCATCTGGAGCTGGGCGTCGGACAGCCCGAGGAGCGGATCGGTGATGTCCCCGTCCAGGACCCCGCACCGCTCCAGGACGAAGGCCTCCGCCGCCTCGTCACCGCGGTGGTCGCGCAGGGGCTGGAACGGCTCGCTCCGGACCACCTTCTCCAGGAAGCGGGCCTGGGCGCTGGTGGAGGAGCCGCGACGGACCAGGGTCCAGACCCGCCCCAGTACCTCCCCGTAGCGGTGGAGGAGCATGGAGAGCGTCACCTTGCCCAGAAATCCGGTGCTGCCGGTCAGGAGCACACGCTTGCCGGCGAGGGCGTCGGACACCGAGAGCACGGGGGATTCCATGGGGTTCCGGTCCTCGTGACTATCACCAGCGGAGGCCCCCGGGTGAAGCCCGGAACGATGCGTCGCGTCGGCGGACGACGGGGCCGGCCTCCGACATCCCCGGCAGGTCGAATCCGTTCCCGGGGTGAAGGGGTGCCCGCGTAAGAACGGGACCCCCATGCGCTCCGCCCTCGTCTCCCTGCTCCTCGTCCTCTGCGCCTGTGCCCACGCTCCCGCCCCCTCGTCGGCCGCTCCGGTCGAACGGAGCGCCCTCCCGTCGTGGACGGAGCAGATCCGCGTGCGCGAGGAGTGGCTGACCCGCCGGCACGCGCTGCTCCTGGAGATGATGCGGCGTCACGGTGTGGGGATGTGGATCGTGGTGAACGAGGAGTTCCACGACGACCCGATCACCCAGTTCGTCGCCCCGCCGCGCCCCTACGCCGGCAACCGCGACATCTTCGTCTTCGTCGACGCCGGGCCCGCTGGGCTGAAGCGGCACGCGGTGACCGGCTTCTGGGAGGAGGCGCTGTCGCGCTACTTCGAGACCGATCGCGATCCCAAGCCGTGGGACCAGGCGATGAAGGCGCTCTACGAGAAGTACCGACCGAAGACCATCGCCCTGTCCATCGACGGCAAGCGCGGGGTCACCCGCGGCCTGACCAAATCCAGCTACGACCTCCTCGCCGAGGCGATGGGGCCGGAGGCGAAGGCCCGCTTCGTTCCGGCGGCGGAGCTCATCGAGGAGTACTCGGACACCCGCCTCCCCGAGGAGGCGGCGGTGTACCGGACGATGGTCGAGCTCACCGCGAACCTCGCGCACCGCGCGCTCTCCTCGGAGGTCATCGAGCCGGGCACCACCAAGGTGGGCGACGTGCGCCGCTGGCTCTTCGACCGCGCCTGGGACCTGGGGGTGAGCCTCTGGTTCCAGCCCGACCTCCGCGTCCAGCGAAAGGGGATGGCGCCGGAGATGTCACGGGGCTTCCTGGCCATCGCCGACGAGGGCGTGGTCATCCAGCGGGGCGACATTGTCCACGTGGACTTCGGGTTCACCTTCATGGGGCTGAACACCGACTTCCAGCGCATGGCCTACGTGCTGCGAGAGGGCGAGAGCGCGGCCCCGGCCGGTCTGGAGGCGGCGCTCGCCAACACCAACGTCCTTCAAGATTCGATGATGCGCGAGGAGGCCCGGCCGGGACGGCTGTCGGCCGACGTCTACGACGGGACGATGGCGAAGATGAAGGCGCGGGGAATCAACGCGCAGATCTACTCGCACCCGCTCGGCTTCCAGGGGCACGCGCTGGGGCCCAGCATCGACATGCGCGCCGCCGCTCGGAAGGACCCCTCCCGCCCGCTTCGCCCGGGCTCGTACATCTCGATCGAGCTGAACAGCCGCACCGCCGTCCCCGAGTGGAACGGACAGGAGGTCTTCATGATGGAGGAGGACCCCGCCTACCTCGAGACCGACGGCTACCACTTCTTCGCCGAGCAGCAGCGACACCTGTTCCTCGTGCGCTGAAGCCCGCCTCACCAGTCCCCGAGGAACGGGCGAGGCAGCCGGCGATCGTCTCCGGCTGCCCCGCGAGATTCCGGCGTCAAGGCACGACGTTGGGCGTGTGCGCGTCGTAGCGTGCCTTCGCCGGGAGGGTGCCCACGTTTCCGGTGAGCGGATCCACCCACGGCCAGGTCCGGCTGCCGAAGAAGGCCGGCTTGCTGGTCAGGTAGAGCGAGGGTGGAAGCGTCTTCGCGCCGCTCGCCCACACCGTACGCCCGTTGACCGAATCCCAGTTCCCGTCGCGGAAGATGTGGGCCTTCGCGTAGCCGTTGTCCCAGTTCCCGCCGTAGAGGAAGTTGTTCCCCAGGGCGAAGATGGGCGTGCCGTTCCGCGAGGAGGGATTGGTTTCGTAGACGTTGCCGCCGCGGAGCACGTTGCCCACGTACGCGCTGTCGTGGGTCCAGGCGTCAGCCCCCACCGCGCGGAGGTTGCCGGTGACATTGCCGCCGGAATTCCTCCCGGTCGCGTAGTTGCGGAAGTGGACGTGCCAGCCCGAGTTCCCGTGGGTGGTGTCCGAGCCGATGTTCGGCGTCCAGTTCCCCTCGATGAGGTCGTGGTGGGTGAAGGCCCCGTGCGAGTCGTCGATCGCCGACTCCTGCCAGCCCGGTGCGCTCCAGATGACCGCGTTGTCCACGTAGTTGTAGGCGATGACGTTCCCACCCCCGCTGGCGATGGAGACCAGGGGCTTGTTGTTGTTGATGGAGATGTTGTTCTCCACCAGGCTCGCGGATGTCCCGGTGCCGATCGCGATGCCGTAGGCCTGGCCACCCGGATTCTCGTCGCGCGAGTCGTGCGCGTAGGAGTCACGGATCACGCAGCGGTAGCAGCGGCCCAGGCCGATGTTGTACCCGTCCTTTCCCGGATGCGCCGAGTCGCCGCCGCGCGCGCCGTCCGCCTCGACGTTCTTTGCCCAGGCGTAGGACATGTAGCTGAAGGCGATGCTCCCCCCGGGAAAGCCCCACTGGTTGTTTCCGCCGGCGACCGCGATGTTCTCGATGCCGGACCAGCGGTTGCCGAGAAACACGGACCGATTGTCCTTGGCCACCGTGCGCCACACCTGGGCGGAGCGCGAGGTGAAGAAGTCCTTCACCAGCGGGTCCTTCAGGGTGAGCGTGTTGCCACTGATGGCGATGATCTCGCTGGCCTGCATCACCGAGCGCCAGCGTGGAACGGCGTTGATCGCGGCAGAGTTGGCGCTCGACAGGTCGCCGACGTTGATCGAGGGGGCACCGGTGGAGGGACCCGCCCAGGAGTACGCCGGCTGCCGCTTGAAGTACTGGGCGTCGTAGAACCAGAGGAAGCCGCTGTTGATCTGCACGCTCCCCACCGGTGCCGCCGCGCCATCCTGCATGTCGATGGTGATGACGTCGCCAACGGCGAAGCGACTGCCGTCCGCCACCGCGACGGTGCTGGTGCCCATCCAGGCGTTGCTGGTCACCGAGGTCACGTGGAAGTCGGCATCGGAGAAGCCGCTGCGGTGCCCGAAGAGCACCACGGTCCCGTAGTCGGGGATGGTGCCGTTGGCCACGAGCCGCGTCCGGTCGGCGCCCTCGCCCCTGATGGTGACGTTGTCGACCGTGACGTAGAGGCCGACGCGTCCGCCCTTGCTGGGCAGCGTCTGCGGGTTCACGTAGTAGGTGCCCGCCTTGAGGAGGACGATCCGTCGCGAGCTCGGGGTCGCCTGGGCGCCCGCGGAGTTGATCGCCGCCTGCATCGCGCCGGTGAACGCAGCCGCGTTGCCCTGACCGGCGAGGGCCGGGTTCACCGAATAGCCGCCGTAGGGATTGCCCGCCGGGACCCACACCGTGGCCGGCCGGACGGGGTCATTGTCCCTGGGGACGCCGCCGGGAATGCCCGGTACCCAGCGCACCTGGAACTGCTTGGGCAGGAACGAGGAGTCGATCGCCGCGCTGTCGGTTCCGATGTCGGAGGCCTCCGTGCCGTCGCCGGCGTCGGAGGGACCGCAGCCCGGTGCCGCGGCGAGGAGGAGCGAGAGAACGGCGGTCGTCGTTGCGAGTCGTGTTGTCGTCATGCCTTCCCGCATCGGGCGCCGCGTAGCGGGTCGCCCAGGTTCGTTGTGAAGCGCGGGACCCTCACACGAGCTGCGCGATGCACGAAGCGCTGATCTCGATGTGGTCAGGTGTGGCTCGTGCCCTAGGCCCGAGGCCGACCGAGCACGCTCGCCGCCGAGAGCGAAAATCTCCAGCGGCCT
>CAZDSB010000293.1:0-7178 GCA_964507515.1 uncultured Myxococcaceae bacterium | reverse complement strand
AAGCCGGAGAGGGACGGGCTCTTCTGCGCCAAGATCTTCGGGCCGGTGAAGGACTACGAGTGCAACTGCGGCAAGTACAAGCGCATGAAGCACCGTGGGGTGGTCTGCGAGAAGTGCGGCGTCGAGGTCATCCAGTCCAAGGTCCGCCGCGAGCGGCTGGGGCACATCACCCTGGCCACGCCGGTGGCGCACATCTGGTTCCTGAAGAGCCTGCCGAGCCGCATCGGCAACCTGCTCGACATCACGCTCAAGGACCTGGAGAAGGTCCTCTACTGCGAGAGCTACATCATCATCGACCCCAAGGCGACGCCGCTGGTGAAGGGCGAGCTCGTCTCGGAGGAGAAGCTGCACCGCCTCTACCAGGAGCACGGTGAGGACAGCTTCCTCGCCGGGATGGGTGGCGAGGCGGTCCGCGAGATGCTCCGCGGGATCGAGGTCCACAAGCTCTCGGAGGAGCTCCGCCGCGAGATGCGGGAGACCAACTCCGAGGCCAAGCGGAAGAAGATCGCGAAGCGGCTGAAGGTCGTCGAGGCGTTCCGCATCTCCGGCAACCGGCCGGAGTGGATGATGCTCGACGTCATCCCGGTCATCCCCCCCGACCTGCGTCCGCTCGTTCCCCTCGACGGCGGCCGGTTCGCGACGTCCGACCTCAACGACCTGTACCGCCGGGTCATCAACCGGAACAACCGGCTGAAGCGGCTCCAGGAGCTCAACGCCCCGGACATCATCATCCGCAACGAGAAGCGGATGCTGCAGGAGGCGGTGGACGCGCTGTTCGACAACGGCCGTCGCGGCAAGACCATCACCGGCCCGAACAAGCGGCCGCTGAAGTCGCTCTCCGACATGCTGAAGGGCAAGCAGGGCCGGTTCCGTCAGAACCTGCTCGGCAAGCGCGTGGACTACTCCGGGCGCTCGGTGATCGTCGTCGGCCCGGAGCTGAAGCTCCACCAGTGCGGCCTGCCGAAGATCATGGCCCTCGAGCTGTTCAAGCCGTTCATCTACAACAAGCTCGAGGAGAAGGGGTACGTCACCACCATCAAGAGCGCGAAGAAGATGGTGGAGCGCGAGCGCCCCGAGGTCTGGGACATCCTCGAGGAGGTCATTCGCGAGCACCCGGTTCTCCTGAACCGCGCGCCCACGCTGCACCGCCTCGGCATCCAGGCCTTCGAGCCCGTGTTGATCGAGGGCATGGCGATCCAGCTGCACCCGCTGGTGTGCGCCGCCTTCAACGCCGACTTCGACGTCGTCCAGATGGCCGTCCACGTCCCGCTCTCCGTCGAGGCTCAGATGGAGGCGCGGGTGCTGATGATGAGCACCAACAACATTCTCAGCCCTGCGAACGGCAAGCCGATCATCGTACCGACGCAGGACATGGTGCTCGGCATCTACTACATGACCCGCCCCCGCGAGTTCGCGAAGGGCGAGGGCCGCGTGTTCGCCTCTCCGGAGGAGGTGCGCGCCGCGTACGATCATGGCGAGGTCGAGCTCCAGGCGAAGATCGTCTGCCGCATCGACGGGGTCCGCAAGGAGACCACCGTGGGCCGCGTCCTCCTCTCGGACATCGTTCCGAAGAAGGTCGGGTTCGACGCGATCAACAAGGTCCTCGGGAAGAAGGAGCTCGGGGCGCTGATCGACACCTGCTACCGCCTCACCGGCGAGAAGGAGACCGTCCTCCTCGCCGACCGCATCCGGAGCCTCGGGTACACCAACGCCACCCGGGCCGGCGTCTCCATCGCCCTCAAGGACATGAAGATCCCGCCCCGGAAGCAGGAGTTCCTCGACTACGCGCGGAAGGAAGTGGCGGAGATCGAGAACCAGTACCTCGAGGGCCTGATCACCGACGGCGAGCGGTACAACAAGGTCATCGACATCTGGGCCGAGGTCACCGAGAAGGTCGCCAAGGAGATGATGGAGCAGATCTCCGAGGAGGAGATCAGCGGCGAAGGGACGAACGGGAAGAAGGAGACCCGGAAGCAGCCCTCGTTCAACCCCATCTACATCATGGCCGACTCGGGAGCCCGCGGCTCCGCCCAGCAGATCCGTCAGCTGGCCGGAATGCGCGGCCTGATGGCCAAGCCGTCGGGCGAGATCATCGAGACGCCGATCACCGCGAACTTCCGCGAGGGTCTCTCGGTGCTGCAGTACTTCATCTCGACTCACGGCGCCCGGAAGGGTCTGGCCGACACCGCGCTCAAGACCGCCAACTCGGGCTACCTGACCCGCCGGCTGGTGGACGTGGCGCAGGACGCGATCATCACCGAGTACGACTGCGGCACGATGGACGGTCTGATCATCGGCGCCCTGGTCGAGGGCGGCGAGATCATCGAAGCCCTGGGCGAGCGCATCCTCGGCCGGGTGGCCCTGGACGACATCCACGACCCGGTCACTGGCGAGGTGCTGGTGCGGGCCAACGAGGAGATCGACGAGGGCAAGGTCTCGAAGATCGAGAACTCCGGTCTGGACAAGGTGAAGATCCGCTCCGTCCTCACCTGCCAGGCGCGTCGCGGCATCTGCGTCGAGTGCTACGGGCGTGACCTCGCCCGCGGCCGGAAGGTCTCCATCGGCGAGGCGGTCGGCGTCATCGCCGCCCAGTCCATCGGCGAGCCTGGCACCCAGCTGACGATGCGGACCTTCCACATCGGCGGCGCGGCCACCCGGCGCGCGGAGCAGTCCAGCCTCGAGAACCGGAACGCCGGCACGGTGAAGTTCAACAACCTGAACACCGTGAAGCGGGCCGACGGGACGCTGGTGGTGATGAACCGGAACGGCGAGGTGCTCCTGGTCGACGACTCGGGTCGCGAGCGCGAGCGCTACCAGGTCATCTACGGCGCGAAGCTCCTGGTGAAGGACGGCCAGAAGCTCGACGGCCCGACGCTGCTGGCGGAGTGGGACCCGTTCGCGGTGCCCCTCCTCACCGAGGTCGGCGGTGTCGTCCGGTTCGACGACATCATCGAGGGTGTCACCATGTCCGAGACGCTCGACGAGGTCACCGGTCTGTCCCGGAAGACCATCATCGAGTCCAAGGACCCCGATGCCCGCCCGCGGATCACGCTGCGTGGCGAGGACGGCGAGGTGCTGACCCTCCCCACCTCAGGGCAGCCGGCGAGCTACTACCTGTCGCAGGGCTCGATCATCACGGTGAACGACGGTGACACCATCACCGCCGGCGAGGTGATCGCCAAGGCGCCGCGCGAGACCACCAAGACCAAGGACATCACCGGTGGTCTTCCCCGCGTGGCCGAGCTGTTCGAGGCTCGCAAGCCGAAGGATCACGCGATCATCGCGGAGATCGACGGCGTGGTCTCGTTCGGCAAGGACACCAAGGGGAAGCGGAAGCTGATCATCACCCCCGAGGTGAACGGCGAGCAGCGGACCGACCTCGCGAAGGAGTACCTGATCTCCAAGGGCAAGCACATCAGCGTGCACTCCGGAGATCGGGTGCGGGCCGGCGAGCCGATGATGGACGGCGCGGCCAACCCGCACGACATCCTCAAGGTCCTGGGCGAGAAGGAGCTGGCCCGCTACCTGGTGGACGAGGTGCAGGAGGTCTACCGGCTGCAGGGCGTGAAGATCAACGACAAGCACATCGAGACCATCGTCCGGCAGATGTTGCGCCGGGTGCGGGTCACCGACGTGGGTGACACCAGCTTCCTGGTCGACGAGCAGGTGGAGCGCTGGGTGTTCGAGGAGGAGAACGAGAAGGTGATGGCCCGCGGCGACAAGCCGGCCGCGGGTGAGCCGCTGCTCCTCGGCATCACCAAGGCGTCGCTCTCCACCGAGTCGTTCATCTCGGCGTCCTCGTTCCAGGAGACGACGAAGGTGCTCACCGAGGCCGCGATCAACGGCAAGGTGGACTACCTCCGCGGCCTCAAGGAGAACGTCATCATGGGCCGGCTGATCCCCGCCGGGACCGGGCTGCCGCAGTACAAGCACCTCGACCTCGAGGTGGAGAGCCCGGCCGACGAGATCAGCCATCTCGAGGCGGCGCTCGCCGGGGCCCACGACGACGGGCCGCTGCTTCCGCCCGAGACCGCGCTCCCGCCGCTCGGAACCACCTCCAGCGCGGGGTGAGCCGGCCGGCCGAGCTCCGGCACGTCATGCAGTGAACGAGGCCGTCCCCGTCGCGTGCGGGGGCGGCCTCTTTCTTCGTGGAAGGCGGGGTGTCGATAGACTCGACCCCATGCCGCCGAATTCCCCGGACCATCGAATCGCCATCTTTCCGGCCTCGGACGGCGGGTTCCTGGTCATCACGCCCGATGGCCTGGTGAACGTCACGCTCAGGAGCGGACCCACCGCGGGCTACGCGGTTGCCGGCGGGCAGTCGGCGGCCTCGTAGGGGGGATGCTGGAGGCGAGAGCCGACAAGAAGCGCGCGGAGGTCTCTCAGGGCAAGCCCAGGCTCGAGGCGCTGAGCCAGCTGACGGGCATGACGACGGCGACGGTCGGCGAGCTTCCCGAGCGCATGGTGGGGCACCCGCGATGGCCGAAGGGCGCGACCCCGGGGAAGACGGTGCTGATCTACCCCCGGGGGGCGGTGAACTCGGTACGCTTCTCGATCTGGATGGGCGTGCGAGTCCAGCTGAGGGATCGGCCAAGACCTTTCCCGCTGAGCGTCGGGATGTTCCAGCGCAGCAAGGTGCGCGCCGAGCTCGAGCGGATGGGCTACCCGACGAGCTGAGCCCCACAGGGCCTGACGCACCTCTGCCACCGAGCGAGGTCCGGCGTCTCGGAGTGAACGACGACGCCTCCATCGCGCGTGGGCAATCTCATCGTTCTCGGAGGACCCACGTGCGGACAGGTGTGCCGGTTCGTTCGCTGCCGGTGATCGACCGCTCACACCCAGGCGCGAGGGTTCGGTCACACCGCGCTGGTTGAGGCCGAGCAAGTGCCCGAGACCCGGGGCTCCCCTGAGGTCGGCCGCCTCGGGGCCGCTCCTTGCAGGAACCGCCCTCTCACGGGGTGTTCCATGCGCGTGAGAGGTGACCGGAGTGTGTGGGCAGCAGCTCGCTGGGCAGGACTTGCCCTCCTCTCGGTGGCGCTCGCCGGAGCGACCGGCAGTCCCGGTACGCCGGGCGGGTCGGACGGAGGGTCGTCCGGGAGTGACGGTGGAGGGGGCTCGGACGGCGGAATCTCGCAGCAGCCCTGCGGACCGATGGACGTCGCCTTCGTCATCGACGTCACCGGGAGCATGGGTGGCGCGCTCAACAACGTGAAGGCGGCCATCCCGCAGATCATGGACCAGATCGTCGCCGCCTCCGCCGGAGACTACCGTGCGGAGCTGGTGACCGTCCGTGACTCGCTCGACGTCGGCGTGCAGTTCGCGCCGGGGAACCGGGCGGCCATCCAGAGTGCGGTCAGCGCGCTCTTCCCTGGAGGTGGCGGCAACACTCCGGAGATGACCGACGAGGGGCTCCGGACGGTGATCAACGCGCTCGGCCCGGGCCCGCACCAGACCGGGACCGCGCTGCCGTTCCGCAGCTCGGCGCTGAAGATCATCGTCCTGATCACCGACGCGCTCCCCGCGGGGTTCGACGACCAGTACACACCGGGCGTCGACGACGTGAATGCGAACGCGCGTGCGGTCGACGCAGCGGCGGCCGGCATCAAGATCTCGGCGGTCTTCGTTCCCACCCAGGGGGTCGATCCGCAAATCGTGGCGATCATGCAGAACTACGCCACCAAGACCGGCGGCATCTACCTCCAGACGCAGCCCGACGGCACGGGAACCGCGGACGCGATCCGGGAGGTGATCTCCGCCTGCGGCGGCGGCCCGCCCCCCGATGGCGGTACGCCGGATGCCGGCGGCGGCGGCGGAAACGGCGACGTGCACTTCCGTACCTTCGGCGGCCAGGCGTACGACTTTCAGAAGGAGGGCTGCCTCACGCTCGCCGAATCGCGGACGAGCGGGAGCAACGTCGCGCTGCAGATCGACACCCGGCCGTGGGTGAACAACCGGAACACCAGCGTGACCAATCGGATGGCGCTCTCGATCCCCGACGGGCGGGCAGCGCCGTACACGCTGGTGCTCGACATCGCCGCTCCGCACCTGAGCATCCAAGGCACGGGCGACACGCTGGTCGAGATGGTCGGAAATCTGGAGGGCGTCGGCTGGGTGGGGTTCCGCGAGAAGGGGACCCGCAGGCTGCTGGCCGACGTCCAGACGGCGCGGAAGAGCTTCAGCGGGACCATCGGGTACGAGACCCTGGTCACCTACTACGGCGGCCCGAGCGGCGGCTCGCAGGTCCACGCCATCGCCTTCCCGACGTACATGAACGTGACGATGATCCCCGTGCCGACGCTCTCGGTGGAGGGCATGGCCGGGAACTCACCGCCGCGGTCGAGCCTCGAGTTCGGCGATGGGGTGGGCTCCACCACGGTGCAGCAGCTCCGCACCGACGTGACGACGCTGAACGAGTTCGCCCGGAGCTGGTCCACCGAGGTGCAGGGCTCGCTCTTCCAGAGCGGGTGCCCGGGCACCGTGGGCGTCCAGGACGCGATCGTGACACTGACGGCGGATCAGCAGGCGGCCGTGGCCGACACCTGCCGCTCGAATGGCATCACGCCCGACGCCGGTGCCCGGTGGGAGGGCTGCCTGTTCGACGCCCACGTCGGTGGCGCCGGGATGGCGTTCACCGAGGGGGTGACCTACGCGCGGCAGCAGCTCGGAAAGCCGATGGGGGTCGTGGTGCCCGCGCCGTCCTCGATCGGAACGCCTGACGGTGGGATGCCGCGACCACCGATGCCGTGAGGGAGGGGGGCCGCCCCCGCTCGCCGGGGGCGGTTTGCCGTTCGACGTGCTCTAGAGTGGGGCGATGCCACCCCCGAGCACCGCGCGCTGGCCGGTCGGCAGCGGCCGCCGCCTCGCGCACGCGCTCCTCCTCATCGGGCTCCTCGCGGCGACCCGCATCGTCGGCTTCGTCCTCCACGCGCGCCTCACCGGCCGGGCGGACCTCGGGGTCATCGACGGCTGGACCTTCGCCGCGCTGCTCGCGGCCAGCGTGCTCTCGCTCGGCGGGGTCATCGGGCTGGGGCTCGTGGTCTGGGGCCGGATCTCCCTCGCCGAGCTCGGCTGGCGCGCGGACGGGCTCGGTCCGGACGTGGTCCGCGGCCTGGTGGGTGGCGCCGTGTGCTGCGCCATCGTGCTCCTGGTGTCCATGTCCCGGGGGGCGACCGCCGCCG
>CAZDSB010000292.1:0-8215 GCA_964507515.1 uncultured Myxococcaceae bacterium | reverse complement strand
CCGCATCTCAGCGTCCATTTCCTTCAGGCTGAAGGGGCGCCGGAGTGGCTCTTCACCGAGAACGAGACCAACACTCGGCGACTGTGGGGAGCCCCGAATCCATCCCCGTACGTGAAGGACGCATTCCACGCGCGGGTCATCGAGGGCAGGACCGACGTGGTGAACCCGACGCAGGTGGGGACCAAGTCTGCTCCCTGGATCCAGCTCACGCTTGCTGCGGGCGCCACCCGGACAGTCAGGCTCCGCCTCACCCGTGGCGGGCCGACGGAGGCGGCGAGCGCCGGAGTGGGCGACGACTTCGACCCGGTGTTCGCCGTCCGCGAGGCAGAGGCGGACGCGTTCTACGCCGGAGTCGTTCCCGCAGAGCTCAGCGAGGACGGGCGCAACGTCATGCGCCAGGCCCTCGCCGGCATGCTGTGGAGCAAGCAGTTCTATCACTACGTCGTTCGGGACTGGCTCGACGGCGACTCCAGCCAGCCGGCCCCGCCCGACTCACGACGCCACGGTCGCAACGCGGACTGGGGACATCTCCACAACGCCGACGTCCTGAGCATGCCGGACAAGTGGGAATATCCCTGGTTCGCGGCGTGGGATCTGGCGTTCCACTGCATCCCGCTGGCACTCGTCGACGCGGACTTCGCCAAGGAGCAGCTCGTTCTCCTGCTCCGCGAGTGGTACATGCATCCGAACGGGCAGATCCCCGCATACGAGTGGGCGTTCGGGGACGTGAACCCGCCGGTCTTCGCCTGGGCGGCGCTGCGCGTTTACCAGATCGAGAAGAAGCGGCGCGGCGTCGGCGACCTGGCCTTCCTCCGCCGGGTGTTCCACAAGCTGATGCTGAACTTCACCTGGTGGGTGAACCGCAAGGACGCCGAGGGACGGAACGTCTTCCAGGGCGGCTTCCTCGGGCTGGACAACATCGGCGTCTTCGACCGGAGCGCACCCCTCCCGACCGGTGGGCACATCGAGCAGTCCGACGGGACGAGCTGGATGGCGATGTACAGCCTGAACATGCTCCGGATGGCGATGGAACTGGCCTGCTCCGACGAGACGTACGAGGACGTAGCGAGCAAGTTCTGGGAGCACTTCGTCAACATCGCCCACGCCATGAACACGCTCGGGCTCTGGGACGAGCAAGACGGCTTCTACAACGACGTGCTGCACCTCCCGGGCGGAGAGCGGATCCCGCTCCGAATGCGGAGCATGGTCGGCCTCATCCCGCTCTATGCGGTGGAGACCCTGGATCCGGGGCAGCTGGCGAAGGTCCCCGCGTTCGCTCGCCGCCTGGAGTGGTTCATCGATCACCGGCCGGACCTGACGGCGGGAGTCGCGTGCATGCGAACTCCGGGCGTCGGCGGTCGCCGGCTGTTCAGCATCGTCAGCCCCGAGCGGCTCCGTCCAATCCTGCAGCGGATGCTCGACGAGGAGGCGTTCCTCAGTCCCTACGGCATTCGCAGCGTGAGCCGGGAGCACCTCCAGCGCCCGTACCAGCTGAGCCTGAACGGGATGACCTACGGCGTCCGCTACGAGCCGGGGGAGAGCAGCACCGGGCTGTTCGGAGGCAACAGCAACTGGCGGGGGCCCATCTGGTTTCCGGTCAACTACCTGCTGATCGAGTCGCTCCAGAAGTTCCATCACTACCTGGGCGATGGCTTCACCGTGGAGTACCCGGCTCGTTCGGGGAAGCAGGCCACGCTCGCCGAGGTTGCAGCCGATCTCTCGCGGCGGCTGTCGCGCATCTTCCTCCGCGACGAGAGCGGTCGCCGTCCGGTCTTTGGTCGCCACCCGAAGCTCGACCGGGATCCGCACTTCCGGGATCTCATTCCCTTCCACGAGTACTTCCACGGGGACGACGGCTCCGGAGTCGGCGCGTCCCACCAGACCGGCTGGACCGGGCTGGTCGCCAAGCTGCTGCAGCAGAGCCACGAGATGTCGGCCGCCCAGACAGCGGCGGCAGAACCCAAGAGGAGAGCCTCATGAAGGCAGTCGCCGTGTTCCCGGGCAGGGAGGGAAGCGCCCACCTCGCCGAGCTCCCCCACCCCCGCGTGTCGGACGTTCCCCGGGGGCGAGGAGTCCGGGTCGAGGTGCTCCGTGTCGGCGTGGACGGGACGGACCGGGAGATCCAGGACGCCGAGTACGGCGAGGCGCCGTCCGGGTCCGACTTCCTGGTCCTCGGCCACGAGAGCCTCGGCCGCGTGGTCGAGGTCGGTCCGGCGGTCGACGAGCTGCAGCCCGGGGATCTGGTCGTGGCGATGGTCCGCCGCCCGGGAAACAGCGTGTACGACGCGATCGGGATGCAGGACTTCACCACCGACGACGAGTACTTCGAACGGGGGATCAGCCGCCTCCACGGCTTCCTCACCGAGGAGTACGTGGACAGCGCGGACTGGCTGGTCAAGCTGCCGGCGACCCTGTCGAGGGTTGGCGTGCTGCTGGAGCCGATGACCGTGGTCGAGAAGGGCATCGGCCAGGCCTTCGAGGCCCAGCGGCGTCTCAGGGTCTGGCGGCCCAGGCGTGCGGCGGTGCTCGGGGCCGGGACCATCGGTCTGATGGCCACCCTCGTGCTCCGACTCCGTGGCCTTGCGGTGGACACCTTTGCCCTCACGCCCAGGCCCAACGTCAACGCCAGCCTGGTGGAAGCCACCGGCGCGCGATACGTCTGCGGCCAGGATCGCAACGTCGTCCAGGCCGCAGAGGCCGAGGGCGGCTACGACCTCGTCTTCGAGTGCTCGGGGTTCAGCCCCCTGGTCTTCGACGGCATGCGCGCGCTGTCGAAGAACGGCGTGCTGGTGCTGTCCAGCATCACCGGCGGGGGCAGGAAGGTGGAGGTCCCGTCGGACCACATCAACCAGTCCTTCGTCCTCGGGAACAAGCTGATGCTCGGAACGGTGAACGCTGGCCGCGTCGACTTCGAGCAGGGTGTGCGCGACCTGATCCACGCCGAGGCGGCCTACCCCGGGTGGCTCGAGCAGCTGCTCACCCATCCGGTCCGTGGGTTCGAGAACTGGCCCATGCTCTTCGAGGCGCTGAACGGAAAGAAGGGGGTCATCAAGGCCTTCCTCGAGGTCCGTCCCTCGTGAGCGCGCTGACGACCAGCGCCTCGCGCAAGGCGGCCCCGGAAGCACCAGCGGCGGTGCCTTCGCCCGCTCCCATCCAGGTGCCTCGGGAGGTGTGCACCCTCTATCCGCGTGCGTCGCGGCTGGAGTGGCTGCTGACCAATGGAACCGGCGGATTCGCAATGGGGACGGCCGCGGGCGCGAACACGCGCCGGTACCACGGTCTGCTGGTTGCGAGCCTCCACCCTCCCGTCCAGCGCGTGGTGACGCTGGCCCGGCTGGAGGAGACCGCGCTGACCGCGGACGGTCCGGTGCCGCTGTCGGTCAACCAGTACCCGAACACTCTGTACCCCGATGGCTTCACGCGGCTGTCCCGCTTTGCTCTCGAGGATGGGCCGGTCTGGACCTGGTCCGTGAACGGTGTCGAGGTGGAGCGACGGATCCTGCTCGTTCCCGGCCAGCAGACCGTCCTGGTCCGGTACACCAGCTCCGCTCCCGTGCGACTCCGGGTCGAGCCCCTGCTTGCGTTCCGCGATTACCACGCGCTGTCGCACCGGAACCCCGATGCGTGGACTGGTTTCGCGGAGGAGGAGCAGGACGGGGCGCGGGTGATCCGGTTCCAGCCGTACGCCGGACTCCCCTCGCTGCGCCTCGCCCACCGTGGAGCTGTCTTCGCAGCAGCCCCCGTCTGGCACGAGAACGTGGAGTACCTCGAAGAGCTGGATCGAGGGCTCGATTTTCGAGAGGACCTGCTGCTGCCCGGGAGCTTCGAGATCGATCTGGTTCCCGGCAGACCGCAGCTGGTGGCGGCGAGCATCGAGGCTCACCCGATCGATCTCGACGCCCTCGGTCTGCTCTTCGGCCGAGTGGAGGGCTCCCGCGCGCATCCGGCGACGGGGCCGGCCCGACGGAGCGACGACCCCGAAGAAGCAAGGGCGCGGCTCGAGCGCGCCGCGGACGCGTATCTGGTCCGCCGGAGCGACGGCTCCGCGACCATCATCGCCGGGTACCCGTGGTTCACCGACTGGGGAAGGGACACGATGATCGCCCTGCCCGGTCTGCTCGTCGCGCGCGGGCGCCTCGACCAGGCGCGTGAGGTGCTGGAGGGCTTCCTCGCGCACCTCGACCGCGGCCTGGTTCCCAACCGCTTTCCCGATGCCGCGGGTCCGGCCGAGTACAACACCGTGGACGCGACGCTGTTCATGTTCCAGGCGGTGCACGCCTGGGAGCGGGCCGGCGGCTCTCCGGCCTTCATCCGCGACGTCTTCTACCCGGCAGCCTGCGAGATCGTGGACTCGCACCTTCGCGGAACGCACCACGGAATCCACGTGGACCGTATGGATGGACTCCTCGTCGCCGGTGGCCCCGGAACGAACCTCACCTGGATGGACGCCAGGGTCGACGGCGCGCCGGTGACGCCCCGGCACGGGAAGCCGGTCGAGGTGAATGCGCTCTGGTACAACGCGCTCCGGCTCTCGGAGAGGTGGGCACGCCAGCTCGGTGACGGCCCGCGGGCTCGATCCTTCGGCCGGGAGGCGGACCTGGTCGCCGGCGCGTTCGACCGCGCATTCTGGAACGATGCACGGCGCTGCTGCTTCGACGTCATCCTTCCCGAAGGTCCAGATTCGCGGCTGCGACCCAACCAGCTGCTCGCGCTGGGATTGCCGTTCCCTCTGCTCGACGCGAGGCGCCGGGCCATGGTGCTGGACGCGGTGGAGGCTGCGCTCGTCACGCCCGTTGGCCTGCGCACGCTCGCCCGTGGTGACCCCGGGTACCGTCCGAGCTACCGCGGGGAACCGTCCGAGCGGGACGCCGCCTACCACCAGGGACTCGTGTGGCCATGGCTCGTCGGTCCGTACGTCGATGCGCTCTTCGCCGTCCGCGGCGATTCACAGGAGACCCGGGCTCGGGCGCGCGCGGCGATCGCTTCGCTGCTCAGCCGGATGGAGGCCGGATGCCTCGGTCAGCTCCCGGAATGCTTCGAGCCGGAGCCTCCCTTCCGTCCCGTCGGCGCGCCGGGACAAGCCTGGAGCGTGGCGGAGGTCCTCCGGGTCCTGGTGCGTCTCGGGGAAGTCTGAGCGTGCGCCGCTTCCTGGACCACCTGCCGGAGTACGCGATCGAGGCGGCGCTGCTCGGAGCCTTCATGGTCTCGGCTTGCAGCTTCGGTGTCCTGCTCGAGCATCCTGCCTCGCCGGTGCACCGGGCCATCGCGGATCCGCTGCTCCGGCGCATCCTCATGGGGATCGCAATGGGCCTGACCGCCATCGCGATCATCTACTCGCCGTGGGGCGGCCGGTCCGGCGCGCACATCAACCCGGCCACGACGCTCACCTTCTGGCGCCTCGGGCGCATCCAGGGCGCCGACGTCGCCGGCTACGTCGGCGCCCAGTTCCTGGGAGCGGTGCTCGGGGTCGCCGTCGCCTCGGCGCTCCTCGGCACACGACTGGCGGATGCCTCGGTGAACTACGTCGTCACCCACCCGGGCCGATGGGGCGTGGGCCCCGCGCTCGCCGCCGAGGTCCTCATCTCCGCGGTCCTCATGTTCACCGTGGTGGCGCTCTCCGGTTCGCGCTGGGCCCGCTTCACCGGTCTCGCGGTGGGGGCGCTCGTGGCGACCTACATCGGCATCGAGGCGCCCGTGTCGGGGATGAGCATGAACCCAGCGCGCTCCTTCGGTTCGGCCTGGGGTGCCGGGAGCTGGGGGATGTTCTGGGTGTACGTCGCCGGCCCGCTGCTGGGGATGAATCTCGGCGCTCTTCTCGCAACGCGCGCGCGGGCACGGCCGGCGTGCCCGAAGCTCCACCATCCGGAGTCACAGCGGTGCATCTTCTGCGGTCATGCGCCGGCCGCCGCTCCCGGTGCACTCGGCTCGGCCAGCCTGGCCACCCGGAGATGAGGACTACGCTGCAGTCCCGGTCCGGGTTACGAGCAGCCGTCCGGTGCGCGGCGCTCGCATCCGCGTAACCGCCGCTCCGTGCCTCGAGTACTCGGGGACGTGCGCTCCGGCCCTCGCTCCCTGCGTTCGCGCTCCGCTCCGGCGGACCCACTCGACCTGGTGCCACGCCTCCTCGCCGGCGACGAGGTCCTGTTCGAATCACTCGTCCAGCGGTTGCGGCCCGGGCTCCTCCGGCTCGCCGAGGCGATCACCGGGAGCTCGGCCAGTGCGGAGGACGTCGTCCAAGAGACCTGGGTGTCCGTGCTGAGGTCCCTCGTGACCTTCGAAGGGCGCTCGAGCCTCCGGACCTGGGTTCATCGCGTCTGCGCGCACGTGGCGCTGGCTCGGATGCGGCAGGACGACCGCGCGCCCCTCCTGCCCGAGCCGGTGCTCGATCCCGCGCGCTTCGACGCGCACGGAGCCTGGCGCGACCCACCCGCCCCGTGGACGGAGGAGACCCCCGAGGCACTCGCTGCCCGACGCGAGGTCATGGAGTGCATCGAGCGGGCGGTGGAGATGCTCTCTCCGCGGCAGCGCGCCGTCATCACCCTGCGGGACATCGAGGGTTTCAGCTGCGAGGAGGCCTGCGAGATCCTCGGAGTGACCGAGATCCACCAGCGGGTGCTCCTCCACCGCGCCCGGACGCACGTGCGGGGGGAATGCGAACGTCTCTACCGTGAGGCAGCGTGACGAGAGGGACCACCGGAGCCGGGCTTCGACGGCCGGGAGGGGGCCTCCCCGGCTCCGGCGTCCCATGACAGGCTACTTCTTGGCGACGACCACCTTCCCGCCCTTGTCCGTGCACTCCTTCTCGGTCTTGGTCGGGACCCAGCCCTGGCCCTTGCAGCCGTTCTGGCCACCGCAACCGTGGCCGCCACCCGCGCAGGAGCCGGAGCCCTTGCAGGAGTTGATCCCGGCGCACTTCACCTCGCCGCCGGCCTTGTCGTGGCCAGCTGCCTTGTCCGCGGCGTGCGCCGCGCTGGCGAACATCGCGCACACGGCCGAGGCGATGAGGGCGCTCTTCAAGTTCTTTCCATTCATGTTCGACACTTCCTCTCTTCGTTGAAACTGCGGGTGGACGGCCGCGGCGAGCACGGCGCGCTGTCTCGGCCCGCGCGCGGGCGGGCGGAAGCTCCTGGGGCGGAGACGAAGAGCGTCAGTTCCAGCGTGCCCTCCTCCGCGACGACCTTCGCCAGGGACTGGACACGGGCGAGCCAGCCCTCGGTGAAGCGGGGACCGATGCGGTAGGCCTCCCGGTGGAAGTGCTCGACCCGGGCACGAACGCGATACCAGCCGTCCTCGAGGCGGACCACAGACCCGGTCACGTGTTCCGGACCGGCATCATCGCGGGAGCGGCCGCACACCGTGAACGGGATGTCGGCCTGGAACTGCGTGCTCTCTCCCGTGGCACGGGGCAGCGAGAGCGCAACCTTCCCGAGATCGGCGGCCAGCTTGCATCGGGACGGGTCGCTCTTCCGATTGGTGGCCCACTGCCTGAAGTGATCGCTCTTGGTCGGGTCGGCGTCGACGGTGATGCTCTCCAGCGGGACCGCACACCGGCCACTCACGGACCCCGTGTCCGCGTCGAGTCTGAGCTCGCAACCGACCGCGGAGGAGGTGGCCGTGATGCGCTCGCCGAGCGGCGCGTCGAAGACTCCGTTCAGCGTGTTGTTGCCAGCCGTCCCGTCGACGCGCAGGTCCTGCGGTGCGGCGGAAATGACGACCAGCAGCAGAGGACCCAGCATGGCCTCAGGTGTCGCCGCCGGCGCGAAGCGTTACGTGGGCGTCGCCCGCCGCGGTGCGGAGATCCTGACGGCTGGCGGAGATCTGGCTGATGCTCCGCTCGACGAGAAGGTCGAGACTCCAGTCCAGCACCACGCGCACCTTGTTGCCGAACCCGACGAGCTTGGTGAGATAGAGAGTTCGCCAGATGAACCAGGCCAGCGCACCCGAGAGCCGGACTCCGAGCAGGTCGACGGCCGCGAAGTGCTCACCGACCGAGACCAGCGCGCCGTAGTTGAAGTAGCGGAACGGTTTCAGAGGCTCGCCGCGGATCAGGCGGACCACGTTCCGTCCGGTGTGGGTCCCCTGCTGAAATGCGACCTGTCCCAGCGGCGGCAGCGGCTTTCCCTGGTGCTGGGCGAGGGAGGCGTCTCCGAGGACGAAGACGGCAGGATGCCCGGGAACGCGCAGGTCCTGCCCAACGGGGATTCGCCCCGAGGGG
>CAZDSB010000291.1:0-14637 GCA_964507515.1 uncultured Myxococcaceae bacterium | reverse complement strand
TGGACCATCCCGGAGACCAGGTCCGCGGCGAGGTAACCCAGCAGCACCGCGGTGAGGACCACCCACGGGCGCTCGGGGACGAGGGGCAAGAGCCGGAGCACGAGCCAGCAGCCGAGCGCGGCGTAGGAGATCAGGCTCGTCCAGTCGAGCGCGCGGAGGGCCTTGCTGGGGTGCTGCTCGCCTGTCGCCATCAGGACTCCTGTCGCCTGCCGACGAGTCGCCCGGATGTCGTACAGCTTACAGGAGAGCACCGCCGCCGGTCTGCTCCTCTACGGTTGGAGCGGGCCCTCGGATTCGCTCACGGTGTGTGTAGAGGTTGAAGCTTCCCCCCCGGACGAACGTCGCCAGGGCGACGCCCGCCCGCTCGGCGAGGTCCACTGCGAGACTGGTGGCAGCACCCACCGACGCCAGGACCGGGATGCGTGCCATCGCTGCCTTCTGGACCATCTCGAAGCTGCTCCGGCCACTGACGACGAGGAGCGCCGGGCGTGGGCCGGGGGCGGGGGACCGGCAGGGTCCGATGGCACCCGCCAGCACGAGCGTGCCCACGGCCTTGTCCACCGCGTTGTGTCGTCCGACGTCCTCGTGCACCGCGAGCACCGAGCCATCGGCGGCGAGCACCATCGCGGCATGGGTACCGCCGGTGCGATCGAAGGCGCGCTGGGCGGCGCGGAGCCGGTCGGGCGCGGAGGCGACCAGCGCGGCGTCCACGGCCGGGGCCTCGCCCAGCCGCTCGACGCGCGCGAGCAGGTCGTCGATCTGCTCGCGGCCGCACACGCCGCAGGCCGCGGAGGTGAGCGTGCCCCGGCGGCTGGCGGCGACACGCTCCCAGACCAGATGACCGCCGGGGGCGGGCAGCACGTCGAGGGCGTTCCCGTACCCCTCCTGATCGGTGCGACCGCAATGGCTCAGCGTGCCGAGGTCGTCCACCGACCGGATGATGCCCTCGGAGAGGAGGAACCCCGCGGTCAGCGCGTGGTCCGCCCCGGGGGTGCGCATGGTGATGGCGACGGTGTCGCCGGCGATGCGGATCTCGAGCGGCTCCTCCACCGCGACCACGTCGGCGCGGTCAGGGGCCGCGCTTCCCGGCGTCACGCGGCGATACGGTCGTTCGACGGTCCCTCGGTTCCGCACGTCGGGCACGCTACCGCCGGGGCCGCGTCGGCGCGAGCGGGAGGCGCCTGCATCCCGTCACGGAGCCACTCGAACCCCACCGCCGCCGCGAGCCAGAACGGCGCATAGTCCAGACGGACGAGGCCGTGGAGGTGCCGCCCTTCCCGGTAGGTCCAGGGACAGGAGCCGAGCACGCGGCGCAGCGCGGCGCCGGCGGCGTACTCGGTGGCGTAGATGACACCGAGGGACGCGAATGCCCGGGTCAGGCGCGACCGTCCGTCGAGCTTCCGGTGCAGTCCCTCGAGTGCGAGCCCGGCGGCGCCGTAGATGGGGTGCATCCAGAGGTAGGTCCTGGCGGCGAGCTTCTTGTCCCGTGACAACGCGGCCTTGGTGCCGGTGAAGAGGACCTCGAGAATCCAGCCAGCGCACCCGTACAGGGCAAACTTTCGCACCAGCTGTCGATTCACCGCCATCCTCCTCCTCCAGCCATGCAAGTTGTGGACGCGCTCCCGTCCTGGCAATTCACAGGAAGGAGGTCCGCCTGGCATGCTGGCGCTCATGTATCGACATGTGTTCGCCAGTCTCCTGGCCGTGACGCTCGCCACTCCCGCCTTTGCTCACGATGAGAAGGATTCGTGCGACGGCAAGCACTCCGAGGTCGCAGCGACTCCCTCGGCTGCCGGAACGCTGAAGCCCGGCGTGGTGCTGGTGCGCGGCGAGGCGCTGCCGAGGAACCAGGCCGCCCAGCCGCTCTCGGCTGTGCTGCGCAAGCCCGAGGACGGGAAGACGGTGCTGGTGGAGGGCGTGGTGCGCCGCGCCTGCAGCCGGATGGGCTGCTGGATGGAGCTCGCGCCCGACGAGGGCGGCGCCGGTGTCCGCGTGACCTTCAAGGACTACGGCTTCTTCGTCCCCACTGACTCGGCGGGAGCGAAGGCGCGCGTGCAGGGCCGCCTGCAGGTCTCGCAGCTCTCCCCGGAGCAGGCCGAGCACATGCGCTCCGAGGGCGGCTCGATGGCGGCCGGCGCGCAGCGGGAGGTGCAGCTGGTGGCCACCGGTGTCGAGCTGCGGAGGTGACCGCTGGAGGTCCGGCCGGCACATCCGGGTGATTCGGCGATGCTGGCCGAGCTGGGTGGCCGGCTCTTCCGCGACGCGTTCGGGGCCGAGAACACGCCCGAGGACATGCGGGCCTACCTGGCCGAGCACTTCACCGAGGTCGCGGTCCGTCGTCTCCTGGAGCATCGGGACTTCCACGCGCTGGTGCTGGAGGACGGCGCGACGCCCGTGGGCTGGGCGCTCCTCGCCTCCGGCCAGTCGGCGGGGAGGCCTCCGGAGCCCGCAGGACCGGCGCCTGCGTCCGGCGGCGAGGTGGAGATCCGCCGCTTCTACGTCGAGCCCCGGCTGCACGGCGGCGATGCGGGACCGATGCTCCTCGCATCCTCCCTGGCGAGGGCACGCGGGCTCGGCGCAGGCGCGGTGTGGCTCGCCGTCTGGGAGCACAATCGCCGCGCGCTCGGCTTCTACGGCAAGCACGGGTTCCGCCGGGTGGGGGCGAAGAGCTTCCGGCTCGGCGCGGACACCCAGACCGACGACGTGCTCCTGCGTCCCATGTCCTTCGGGATGAGCCTGGCCATCGTCGCCGGCGGAGGCGCGACCCGGCTCGGAGGCGTGTGCAAGCCGCTGCTCCGCGTGCGCGGGCGCCCGGTGCTCGAGCGGCTCCTCGGGCTGCGCACGCTGGCGGACGAGGTGCTGCTCGTCTCGGCCGACCCCCGAATCCCGGACGCGGGGATGCGGCGGATCGGCGACCTCGTCGCCGATCGCGGGGCGCCGGGCGGCGTGCACGCGGCACTGGCGCAGGCGCGCTCGCCATGGGTGCTCGCGGTCGGAGGCGACATGCCGTTCCTCGACGGACGCGCGGTGTCGCCGCTGCTCGATGCACGCGGCGACGACGTCGACGCCGTGGCCTACACCGTCGCCGGACGGCTCGAGCCGCTCGCCGCGCTCTACCGGAGCGCCCTGGCGCCGCGCTTCGCCGAGGCCCTCACCGCCGGGGGAGAGTCGTTCCGCGCGTTGTGGGGGCGGCTCCGCGGGCGGACGCTGCCGGAATCGGTCCTCCGCGAGGCGACCGGCGACGTCCGCGCGGTGGTCAGTCTCAACCTTCCCTCGGACGTGGCGACGTGGGTGGACACCCCACCGGACCCACGGTCGTGAGTCAGGTCACGCCGGGCCGTTTCCTTGCGCAGCGCGAACGGCCGCTGCTACCGTCCTGAGACTCACTCGGGCGATGGCGAAACCCTTCGATCGCGCCGTCAACGGCTTCAACCACAACGTCTCGCACGCTGGCCGAGTCTTCCACGTTCAGACCGAGGACTCGGGGGTGAACAACCCCAACATCATCACCCACCTGTTCGTCGGCGGGAACATCCTCGCGAGCAAGAAGACCTCGTACGCCGAGCTGCTGAAGGCGGAGAACCTCCAGGAGCTGGTTCGCCAGCTGATGGAGGATCAGCACAAGCAGATGCTCAAGAACGTGGTGACCGGCCTCTACGACAACCTCGACTCCGCGGCCCGCGCCTACCAGCCGGGACAGCTCGCCCCGGCGGTGGAGAAGAAGGGCGCGAAGGTCGCGCCGCCCAAGGGGACGCTGCCGCCCGAGGTGGAGGCCGCGCGGGCGATGAACACCGCGCCGCAGCTGAACGACGTGGGCGCGCAGACGCTGTTCGGCGAGGACCTGATCTCCGAGAAGAGCCTCGACGAGGTCATCCTCAGCTACCTCGCCGGCGACGGCGAGAGCTGATCCCCCGCGCTCGGGCCCTAGCCTAGCGCCCGGCGTCGGCGTCGCCGCGGCAGAACGCGAGCCGCTTCGCGACCACCTCCAGCGGCAGAGCCACCTCCAGCGAGAGCGCGTTCCCGTGCGTGGGCGACACCTGGGCGAAGCCGAGCAGCTCGGCCGCGTCCACGTCCCCCTCCGCCCGTGCCTGGGCACGCGCGAGGGCGAGCGCGCCGCCGAGGCTCTTCCCGAGGTCCTCTAGCTTGCGCGCGTCGTCGCCGGACACGTCCGCCACCAGCGCCACGTCGCGCCGGGCATCGAGGTGCAGCTCCACCTTCGACGCGGCCTCCACCAGCGCCGCGGCCCAGGGTTCCGAGCCGCCGCCGAGCGTTCGCGCCAGGTCCTGGCCTGACACGACGCCGTACAGCTCGCCGTAGCTCTGCTCGGGCGAGAGCAGCGGCTTGGGCGCCGCTCCACGACCTTCTACCGCGTCCAGCACGCGCTGACCGTCCGCCTCCGAGTCGCCGAGGTGGAGGAGCGAGTCACCCCAGCGGGTGGCGAACAGTGTGCCGCCGCCGTCCGCCCTCGGATCGACCGAGACGATCTGTCCGCGGTCCCCGTAGGGCGTCCCGCTGGTCGTCCCCAGCAGCCCCTGCCAGTCGGCATGCCGGAAGTCGCCGGAGACGACGACGCCGTGCTCGGTGATGCCGATGCGGTCCACGTCGCGAAGCGGGTCGATGCCCATCCGCTGGAGCGCCTCGAGCGCGTTCCCCCGCCCCTCTCGCGCGGCCAGGCACTGCAGCAGCAGCTCGCCCAGCGGCGAGTTCCGGAGCGCGTTCACCTCCAGGACCACCCCCGAGCCGCTTCCTCCGGCGGAGAGGGCGGCGAGCATCGGGTCGCGGACCTCGTTGCGGCGTGCCCCGGCGTCCACCACGGGGGGGCGGAGCCGGGCCAGCATCCGCTGGCGCTCCTCGGGCCGGAGGTGGCGCGGCATCTCGACCTGGGGCCGGGCGATGGACTCGCGTGGCTCGGGGATGCGCACCAGCCAGGCAGCGGCGATGACCAGGAGGGCCGCCGCGATCAGCCAGAGCCAGCGGGCGCGGGGCGGTGGGTCAGCGCCAGTCCGGCGGTCCATCAGAAGTCTCTCCGGTCGAAGCGCCAGATCGCCACCGCGAGCAGCGCGCAGGCGAAGGCGACCGTTCCCGCGAGAAGGCGAAGCAACCCGCCGGGCGCCAGGGGACCGCTCGAGGCGAGCGCGCCCGCCGCGTCGGCCAGCTTCCCCAGGGGCGGGACCACGGCGGTGACTCCGGCGAACAGCGCGCGGCCGACTCCGCGGCCCATCAGGTCCAGGATCGCGATCCGGTGCGTCGCCAGGATCCCGAGCACGATGAGCGATGCCCCCCCGGCGGCCGAGAGCGCTGCGCTGCGCACCCAGACCGTCACCGCCAGCATCCCGGCGTACACGCTCCCGAAGGCCACGGCGGCCAGCACCGCCGAGATCACCGGCCATCCGGTCCAGACGCCGGTCTTCGCACCGAGCACCAGGACCAGACCCGCGGAGGCATAGATCGCCCCGCCGAGGGCGAGGGCGAGGACTCCGAGGAACGTCCCGGCGAGCAGCTCCCACCGGCGCACCGGCAGCGAGAGCAGATGCTCGATGCGACCCGGCGAGAGCAGGGCCGGCGCGAAGTCCGCGCAGGAGAGGACGCCGAAGCTCAGCCCGCCCCAGAAGACGATCTGGCTCGACACCATGAACACCGGCCGGAGCGCGACGTCCGCCGCCTGGATGTTGTGGTACAGCGGCTGCCCGAAGAGGCGCGTCGCGGCCAGTGCTCCGTCCACCACCTCGAGGCGCAAGCTGGTCACGAGCAGCAGGAGCAAACCGGTCAGCGCGAGGCCAAGCGCGAGGAACCAGCGCCGCGCAGCTGCCTCGCGCAACAGATCGAGCGCGACCGCGACCGAGGTCATGTCGCCCCCGCCGCCAGGGCCTCGGTGAGCACGTCCTCCAGATCGCGCGACGCTCGCTCGAGCTCCACCAGGAGGCCGCCCGCCGCCCGCGCCCGGTCGAGCGCGTGGTTCAGCGCCGGCGCATCGGCCGCGGCGATCTCCCAGACCCCGCCCTCTCCCGGCTCGAACCCGAGGGCGACCAGGGTCTCGGGCGCCGGCTGCCCGTCGGCGAAGCGCACCCGCCAGCGCTGCTGAACGGCGGTGAGCACGTCCAGCGGCCCGGAGCGGACGAGGTGGCCGCGGGAGAGGATGCCGATGCGGGTGCAGATGCGCTCGGTCTCGGAGAGGAGGTGGGAGTTGATGAAGAGCGTGGCGCCCCGGGACAGCTCGGCCCCGAGGAGCTGGCGAATCTCCACCCGTCCGAGCGGGTCCACGCCGTCGGTGGGCTCGTCGAGCACCAGAAGCTCGGGCGCGCCGACCAGCGCCGCGGCGAGGCCGAGTCGCTGGCGCATGCCCTTGCTGAAGCCGCGGATCCTCCGCTCGGCGGCGTCCGACAGCCCGACCCGCCCGAGGAGCATGTCGATCGTGGAGCGCTCGGGCCGGAGCCGCTTCAGTCGCGTCACGCTCGACAGGAACGCGCGCGGGGTCCACGCCCCGGGGAGGGTCAGGCGCTCGGGGAGGTAGCCGACGCGCGCCCGCGATCGCGGATCCTCCGGACGGCCTCCGAGGAGCTCGACCCGGCCCGAGTCGGGATGGGAGATGCCGAGGAGGCACTTGATGAAGGTCGTCTTCCCGGCGCCATTCGGGCCGATGAGGCCGAAGGCCTCGCCCCGGGGCACCTCGAGATCGACGCCGTCGAGCGCGACGGACTCCGTACGGCCGAACCGGGTGCGGAAGCGCTTGTGAAGGGAGGCGACGGCGAACGCGGCCGGCATCGGCGGTCAGCCTCCCATCCCCGCCGCCGAACCTCCAAGGCGGGTCACCACCAGCCCGAGCCCCGGGGGCGGAAGAGGAGCACCAGGAGGGTGACGCCGGTCTGCGCCACCACCACCCCTGGCCTCAGCTCGCCCATCGCCCACACCACCGCGTCGTCGACGGCCATCGCGAGGGGCAGCGCCCAGAAGCCCCAGGGGCGCATTCGCCACAGCCCCCAGAGCGCGACCGAGAGGGCGCCGGTCGTCACGACGACGTAGGGCACGTACCCGGGTCCGAAGGCCCGGCCCTGGCCGCTGGTCGCCGCGTGCAACCAGGTCGCGACCAGGAGCATGGCGCCGGCCAGGCAAACGCCCGTGATCTGCCAGGGCCGGCCCCGTGTCCGGATGGCAGCGAACGGTCGCTCGTCGTCGGGCACGTCGGCCATGTTCCCTGTTAGTCCTCCCCCAGGTCACGTCCCGGAAGGATCCGTCCGCATGCACCTCGTCGCCGCCCTGCTCGCCGTCACCACGCTCACCTCGGGAGGCACGCCCATGTCCGTCCACGATTTCAAGGTGAAGACCATCGACGGAAAGGAGGCCTCGCTGTCCGACTACAAGGGCAAGGCCGTCCTCATCGTCAACACCGCCTCGGAGTGCGGCTACACGCCCCAGTACGCCGGGCTCGAGGCCCTGTACGAGAAGTACAAGGGCCGTGGGTTCACCGTGCTCGGCTTCCCCTCCAACGACTTCGGCGCCCAGGAGCCCGGGACCAACGCGGAGATCAAGAAGTTCTGCGAGCTCCGCTACAAGACGACGTTCCCCCTCTTCTCGAAGATCCCGGTGAAGGGCCCGGACGCCGACCCGCTCTACAGGTACCTGACCGGCCTCCCCGGAAAGCAGGGCGGCCCGGTGACCTGGAACTTCAACAAGTTCCTCGTCGGGCCGGACGGAAAGGTCATCGAGCACTTCGACAGCAAGGTCGAGCCGATGTCGCCCGAGCTGACGAGCAAGCTCGAGCAGGCGCTCCCGAAGAGCTGAACCGGAGGGCTTCTACCGGCGTCGCGTCCCGGCGTCGGGGGACTGGCTGGTGAGCATTTGCTGCGCCTCTGCGCGCTCGGCCACGGCGTCGCGAGCGAGGATCTTGTCCACCTTCTTCGTGAGCGCCTTCCCCCTGGACGTCTTCACCGCAGCGCGCAGGTCGGCGATCAGCTGGCGGTGTCGCTCCTTGAGGTGGGCCAGCGCCGCGTCCTTGTCGGTCACCTGCTCGTTGAGGCGAGCGTTGGACGCGCGCACCTCGTCGGACTTCTCGGAGGAGGTGATGGCCTGGCGGCGCGCGTCCTTCTGGTCCGCCTCCAGCTTGTTGGCGCGTGCGCCGTACTCGTCCGCCATGCGCATGGCCTGGTAGGCACGGGCGCTCTGCTCGTCGATGAGCTTCTTGGCGTACAGCGAGACCACGGCCAGCGCGACGATCGCGATCCCGGCGGCGACCCACGGGAGCACCAGCGGCGAGCGCTGGCGGGGGAGGGGCTCCGGCATCTGCTCGGCGTCGAGCCCGGGGTCAGGAAACTGGAAGTCGTCGCTCATCGAGGGACTCTTGACCCCCGAGTCTGGCACGGAAACGGCCCGCCCGTGGCCGAGCGCGCGCCGTTCTGCAACAATCCAGTCGCACCGACTCCCGATGATCCAGATGTTCCACGTCACCAAGGCCTACCCCGGCGACCCGCCGGCGCTGGTCGACGTGAACCTGACGGTGGAGAAAGGTGAGTTCGTGTTCCTCACCGGCCCCTCGGGTGCGGGAAAGACGACGCTTCTCCGACTCGTGTTCTGCGCCGAGCCGGCGACCCGGGGGCAGATCCTCGTCGGCGGGCGAAACGTGGCGCGCATCCGCCAGGGGAGCATCCCCTTCCTGCGGCGGAACATCGGAGTCGTCTTCCAGGACTTCAAGCTGCTCCCGCACCGGACGGTGCTGGACAACGTCGCGCTCGCGCTCGACGTGCTGGGCGTTCCCCGCGACGAGTCCCGGCAGCGTGCGAACCGGATGCTCAAGCTCGTCGGGCTACAGCACAAGACCGAGAGCCTGCCCCTCAAGCTGAGCGGTGGAGAGCAGCAGCGGGTGGTCATCGCCCGGGCGCTGGTCAACGAGCCGGCCCTGCTGCTCGCCGACGAGCCCACCGGGAACCTCGACCCGGGGCTGACCCAGGAGATCCTCACCCTGCTCCAGGATGCGAACGTGCGCGGCACCACCGTCGTCGTCGCCACCCACGACCTGCCGATGGTCGAGCGCTCGGGGAAGCGCGTGGTCCGGCTGGAGAAGGGGCGCATCACGTCCGACCCCGGCGGCCCGACCGTCGTCCGGCGGGTGGGGTAGGGCGGAGGTTTCTTGAGCGCGGTCGCGAAGGCGCAGACGTTCTGGCGTTCGGCGATGGAGGGCATCCGGCATCAGCCCTTCGTCCACGCCGTGTCCACCATCACCCTGGCCATCGCGCTCTTCACCCTGGGCCTGGCCCGGTCCGCGGCGCACGAGCTGGACCGGCTGGTAGGAAGCCTCGGAGGCGAGGTGCGGGTGACCGTCTACCTGGACCCGCGCGGCTCGCCCGAGTCCCGCGCCGCGGTCGTCACCTCGCTGCGCGCGCGAGGCATGGCGGTGGAGGAGGTGACGCCCCGGGCGGCGCTGGACCGCCTGGTGCGTGAGCTCGGTCCGGCCGCCGAGTCCCTGCGCGGTCTGTCGGAGGAGCCGCTGCCTCCGTCCCTCGAGGTCAGGGTCCCGGAGCGGCTGCGCGCGCCCGACTCGCTCCGGGCGCTCGCCGCCGAGGTGCGCGGGATGCCCTCGGTCACCGGGGTGGACTACGGCGAGCAGGCGGTGGAGCGACTCTCGGCCATCGCGCGCGCGGTGCGCTGGGCGGGATGGGTCGCCTTCGTCGTGCTGGTGGTGGCGACGCTGATCATCGTCTCCGCCACGCTCCAGCTGGCGATCTACGCCCGGCGCGAGGAGGTGGAGATCCAGAAGCTGGTCGGCGCCACCGATCGCTTCGTGCAGGCGCCGTTCCTCCTCGAGGGCGGGCTCCAGGGGCTCGCCGGTGCCGCGCTGGCGATCGCGGGGCTGATCGCCTTCCGGCAGACGCTGTCGCCGCAGCTGGCGGGCCTGCTCTCGTTCCTGCGGCTCCCCGGCTCCGTCGCCGACGCTCGGCCGTGGATGGAGGCCTTCCAGCTCGCGCTGGCCGGGGCGGGCCTGGGGCTCGCGGGGAGCTACCTCGCCGTGCACCGGTTCCTGCGCGCATGAGGATCGCCGGCAGCCTCCTCGCCGTGCTCCTCGCCGCGTCCGGCGCCCGGGCAGCCGAGAGCTCCGCGGAGTCGGATCCGCTCGAGAACCAGCGGGCGCTGGTGCGCTCCCTCCGGGCACAATCCGGGAACGCCGAGGCCGCGTTCTCGGTGTACGCGGGGCTTGCGCGCGTGTCGGCTGCGCGCGCCGCGGCGATCTCCACGCAGCTGAGGGTCCTCTCGAACCGGCTCGCCGCCTCCGAGGCGGAGGAGGCCCTGGCCCGGGCGGTGCTCGAGTCGCGGGTGGAGCGGCTCCGGCCGCGGCTCCTCTCCCTCTACCGCATCACCCAGCGCAGCCCGCTCGAGGTGCTGCTCCCGGCCGAGGACGTGGCCGCGTTCGCGTGGCGAGCGCGGGCGCTCTCCTCGCTGGTGAAGACCGACCTCTCGGCGCTCGACGAGATGCGCTCGGTGGTGCTCTTCCAGCGCACGCGCCTCGAGCAGCTGGATGCCTGGAAGCGGCAGATGGGAAGCCGCCTGATCGAGCTGCGCGCCGAGGCCGAAGAGGCGGCCGGTCAGCAGACGGAGCTCGGCGAGGCGCTCCAGCTCCTCCAGGCGAAGACGCGGGCCGCGGGCTCCGTGCTCGCCGAGCTCGCGCGCTCGCGTGCGCAGCTGCAGGCGGTGGCCTCGGTGCTCGAGGAGCCCGAGCCGACCGGCTTCGGGGCGCTGCGGGGGAAGCTGCCGCTGCCGACGGCGGGGAACGTCGAGGTGGCCTTCGGGCGGCTCGTGCACCCCAAGTTCAACACCGTCACCGTGCAGAAGGGGCTCGACATCCGCGCTGCCGCCGGCGCTCCGGTGAAGGCGCTCGCCCCGGCCACCATCGCGTGGACCGGATGGCTGGGCGGCTACGGGAACCTCGTCGTGCTCGACCAGGGCGACGGGTACCACACCATCTACGCGCACCTGGCCGAGGTGCTCCGCCCGGTGGGGGCGCGGGTCTTCCCTGGCGAGGTGGTGGGGACGGTGGGGGAAACGGGCTCGCTGAAGGGCGCGTACCTGTACTTCGAGGTTCGCCGGCGCGGCCTCGCGGTGGACCCGATGCCCTGGGTGGGCGCGGCGATGGCCCGAGCGAACTGACCAGGGTTGACGCAACGCGGCATGAGCATTACCCTTCCGCCGTGGACCTGCTCGGGACGCTCCAGGGGTACGTGCGGCGGCGGCTCATCGCCGCGGGCGTGGACTCCCGGCTGCACCTCGTCGGCGGGCACTCGGTCCATGCCTACCGCGTGACGGGCAAGGGCCGTGGGCCTCCGGTGCTCCTCGTCCACGGACTGGGGGGCAGCGCCAACGGGTGGGTGCGGGTGCTGCGGGCGCTCGGCCGCGACTTCTCCGCGGTGCATGCCGTCGACCTCCCGGGCAACGGTTTCTCGCCGCTTCCCGAGTCGGGTCCCCTCACGCTCGAGCAGCACCTCACCGTCCTCCACGCCTACTGCCGGGAGGTGGTGAAGGCGCCGGCCTTCGTGGTGGGGAACTCGCTCGGCGGTGCGCTGGCGGTGCTCCTGGCCGCGCTGCATCCCGGGGACGTCGTCGCGCTCGGGCTGGTCGCCCCGGCCGGGGGCGAGATGACGCGCGAGTCGATGCTGGAGCTGATGCGAACGCTCGACGTGCGGACGACCCGGGACGCGGTTCGCCTCACCCGGCGCCTGTTCCACCGCGCGCCGCTGGTGGCCATCCTCTTCGCCCCCGAGCTGCGGAAGATGCACGCGACGCCGGCGGTCCGCGCGCTGCGGGCCCGGGCCCAGGAGCACGAGCACATCCCCGTCGAGCTCGTGTCCGGCCTGCGTGCGCCCACCCTCCTTCTCTGGGGAGCGAGCGAGAAGCTGCTCCCCCGCGAGCAGCTCGACTGGTACCGGGCGCACCTGCCGCCCGGAGCCCGCGTCGAGGTCGTACCCGGCTTCGGCCACGTGCCGCAGGTGGAGCGTCCGCGCGAGCTGGTGCAGCGGCTCCGCGACTTCGCCGAGCAGATCGGCCTGCTCTCGGCGAGGTTCGCGACGGTGGCGGGAACCTCTGCCGGAAACTGACGTCCCGTCGCGAGCTCAGTGCTCCGCCGGGAGCTGCTTTCCCGCCGTGAGGTAGTGGTTCAGCTCCCGCTCCCACGCGCGCATGAAGTGCAGGTAGGCCTCGGGTGTCTTGCTCCGCACGAGCCCGACGCCGGGTGGGCCGAGGGCGGTCCAGGTGTAGCGGACGGTGGCGACGGTTCGGTCCTTCCCGTCGGCGCGGAGGAGGATGTCGATCTCCGTCACGTCCGAGCCCGGCGTGACGTGCAGGTAGTGGACGTGCCGGGCCGCGGGCTCCCAGGTGTCGAGGAGCCACACCGTGTCCGGCTGTCCAGGGTGGCGGGTGACGAACAGCGTGCCGGCGCCCCCGCCCGCTGCCTCCCAGCGCATCGCCGGGTCCCAGCCGACGGCCCAGGCCCGCTCCCCCATCGGCGTGAGGAGCGGAAGCACGCGCTCGGGCGCGGCCTCGAGATGCTGCTCGTAGACGTGGCTGACCCGCTCGGCCGGCTCCGGCGGGGCGGCAGCGAGCGCCGCGGTGACGATAGGGACCAGGGTCATGACGACTTCCTTCCTGACTTCGCCGTGGGATGTCCGTCGATGGTCTCGGAGAGCGCGTGGAGCACGGCCTGGAAGCCGCGCAGGTCGCGCTCGGTCAGCCGGGTCAGCGCCCGGTCCTCGAGGGCCGCGAGGTGCTGGTGGACACGGGTCGCGGTGCGCGCCCCCGCTCGGGTGAGCCGCACGGTGAAGGAGCGGCGATCCTCGGGGCGGACGTCGCGGGTGATGTCTCCGCGCGCCTCCAGGCGATCCAGGTAGCTGGTCAGCGAGGAGCGCTTGTGGGCGAACGCCCGGTGCAGCTCTGCGACCGAGGAGGAGCCCGCCTCGGCGAGGTGTGCGAGGAGGTGCGCCTCGCCCTGGGAGAGTCCCAGGGGCGGCTCGGCGGCCTCGAGGTACAGGCCGATGCGGTGCGTGGTCCGGTGGACGAAGGGGACGAGCTGGAGCCGTGGCTTCATGCCGGATTCGGATAGTACGAGTTCGGAATGAATGTCCAGCCCCTCCCCCCCTGATTCGCCTCCGTCGGGCCGGACGGGCTACGCTCGGCGCAAGGCATCCGTGACCGGTCTCTCCTCGCTCCTCCTCCTGACCGCCCTGGCAGCTGCTCCCACCCCGGCGACTCCGCCCGAGGATGGCACCTACAAGCAGCTGGAGCTCTTCGCCCGGGTGCTGTCGTACGTGCAGAACAACTACGTGGAGAAGGTGGACGAGCGGCAGCTCGTCTACGGCGCCATCCGCGGGATGCTGGAGACGCTCGACCCCCACACCGTCTTCATGCCTCCCGAGGTCTTCAAGGAGATGAAGATCGACACCTCGGGCGAGTTCGGGGGCCTGGGCCTCGACGTGGTGAGGCGCGGCGATGCGGTGGTGGTGGTCTCTCCACTCGACGACACGCCGGCGGCGCGCGCGGGCATCCAGCCCGGTGACGAGATCCTCGCCATCGATGGCGAGAGCACGGTGGGGATGGACGTGGCCCGGGTCTCGGCCAAGATGCGCGGCCCCGCGGGGCAGCGGGTGACGCTCACGCTGATGCGCGCGGGCTTCCAGCAGCCTCAGGAGATCGTGCTGCTCCGTGACCACGTACGGATCGTCTCGGTCCAGGGCGCGCTCTACGGAGGTATCGGCTGGGTGCGGCTGAAGAACTTCCAGGAGCGCACCGACGCGAGCCTCAAGCGCGAGCTGGATCGGCTGCGGACCGAGAACGGCGGCCGCGAGCTGTCGGGGCTGGTGCTCGACCTGCGCAACAACCCCGGTGGCCTCCTCGACCAGGCCGTCGCGGTGAGCGACCGGTTCCTCCCGGGCCGGCTCACCATCGTCAGCACGCGCGGGCGCTCGGGGCGTGGCCTGACCGAGGAGAAGAGCCGCGACCCGGGCACCGAGCCGGACTACCCGATGGTGGTCCTGGTGAACGCGGGCAGCGCGTCCGCCTCCGAGGTGGTCGCCGGAGCGCTGCAGGACCACGCGCGCGCCACGGTGCTTGGCACGCAGACCTTCGGGAAGGGCTCGGTGCAGACCGTCATCGAGCTCGAGGACGGGAGCGGGCTGAAGCTCACCATCGCCCGCTACTACACGCCGAAGGGCCGGAGCATCCAGGAGCGCGGCATCGAGCCGGACTTCGTCGTTCCCAGCGAGGGCACGGCGAAGGAGCTCCGGGAGAAGGACCTCCGTCGCCACTTCCGGAATCCCGACGCGGGGACCGTCGAGGTCGTGCGCCGCCTGCCGCCGCAGCCCACCTGGGACGCGACCCAGAAGGTCACCGACCCTCAGCTCCGCGCGGCGCTGGACTACCTCCACGCCCATCCGAAGACGCCGGGAACGAAGGCCGCCTCGGCGAAGTGACCTAGTGTCTCCGGCGGGTGTCTCCGGCGGGCCCGTGTAACGCTTCCGGGCGGTGCCGTACGTCGGGGCGGAGGAAACGCACCGACCATGGGCATCGTGAGCACCGAAACCGGCACGCGCGTCGACGAGATCGCCGACCGCGTCTACCGCATCAGCACCCCGTCCACCCTCATTCCGGGGGGCTTCACCTTCA
>CAZDSB010000290.1:0-2670 GCA_964507515.1 uncultured Myxococcaceae bacterium | reverse complement strand
GCGTCCGGGTCCGGAGGCGGTCACGGGCGACCAGCTCGCCGGTGCAGATGGCCATGATCGCGTCCCCGTCGACGATGCGGCCCTTCTCGTCCGCGACGATGAGCCGGTCCGCGTCTCCGTCCAGCGCCAGGCCGAGGTGTGCGCCATGCTCGACCACCGCCCGTGCCATGCTTTCCGGGTGCACCGCTCCCGACGCCTCGTTGATGTTCAGGCCGTTCGGCTCGCAGGCCAGGCACACCACCTTCGCGCCGAGCTCCTGGAGCACCGCTGGCGCGCTCCGGTAGGCGGCCCCGTGCGCGCAGTCCACGACGACCTTCAGCCCGTCCAGCGTGAGCTCGCGGGGGAAGGTGTTCTTGAGGAAGACGATGTACCGGCCACGGGCGTCGTCGAGCCGGAAGGCGCGGCCAATCTTGTCGGCGGTCGGGCGGATCTCGTCGATCTGCCCGCTGGTGAGGAGGTCCTCGAGCTTCTCCTCGGTCTCGTCGGGCAGCTTGAACCCATCCCGCCAGAAGAACTTGATGCCGTTGTCCTGATAGGGGTTGTGCGACGCCGAGATGACCGCGCCCGCATCGGCGCGCATCGAGGTGGTGATGTTCGCGATGCCGGGCGTCGGCAGGGGCCCAACCAGCTCGACGTCCACGCCCATCGAGGTGATGCCCGCGGCGAGCGCCTGCTCGAGCATGTAGCCGGAGAGCCGGGTGTCCTTGCCGATCACCACCCGGTGCCGGTGGTTGCCGTTGCGGATGAGGAAGGCGAGCGCCCGCCCCAGCTGCATGGCGACCTCGGCGGTCATCGGCCAGACGTTCGCCGTCCCCCGGACACCATCGGTGCCGAACAGCCTGGTCTTCACCTGGGCCTCAGGAAGCCTCATCAACCTCACTTTGCGCGACCCTCCCACCGCCCGTCACGCCACCCCGGGTCGGATCCCATGCTAGGGACCGCGACTGTCCCCCGCAAGGCAAGGAGGGTGGCGCAAGGTAAGTCTCACTCCTCGAGCGTCGAGAGGTCACCGGCGTCCTTGCCCAGCTCCTGGGCCCGGAGTAGCCGCCGGACGATTTTTCCGCTCCGGGTCTTCGGGAGCTTGTCCACCACCTGGATGCTGTTCGGGGTGGCGATGGGTCCCAGCTCGTGCCGGACGTGCTGCACCAGCTCGGCTTCCAGCTCCGGAGAGGCCTTGCGGCCCACGCGGAGGATGCAGAACGCCTTGATCCCCTCGCCCTTGACCGGGTCGGGGATGCCGATGACCGCGGCCTCGGCGATGGCGGGGTGGCTGACCAGCGCGCTCTCGACGTCGGCGGTGCCGATGCGGTGCCCGGCGACGTTCAACACGTCGTCGCTGCGCCCGAGCACGGTGAAGTAGCCGTCCCTGTCCCAGCTCGCGACGTCGCCCGCTGCGTAGACGTCGCCGGGGATCTCCTCCCAGTACTGCTTCCAGCGCTCGTGGTCGCCCCACACCGTCCGCATCATGTGGGGGAAGGGTTTGCGGAGCGCGAGCACCCCGCCCTGCCCCTTCGGGACCTCCTTGCCGTCGGTGTCCACCACGGCCGCGTCCACGCCCGCGAGCGGAAGCCCGCAGGCCCCCGGCCGGGCCGCGATGCAGAGCGGCGTTCCCAGCGCAGGGCCGCCGAGCTCGGTCTGCCACCAGTTGTCGGCGATGAAGCCGCGCTTGCCCTTGTCCACCAGGTGCTCGAAGGCCCAGCGGCACGCCTCGGGGTTGAGCGGCTCACCGGCGACCGCGATGAGGCGCAGGGAGGAGAGGTTCGACTTCGCAGGGATCTCCCCGCCGAACTTCATGAACATCCGGAGCGCGGTGGGCGCGGTGAAGATGACGTTCACCCGGTGCTTCTCCACGATGCGCCAGGCGATGCCCGGATCCGGGAAGTCAATCGCCCCTTCGCGGACGACGGTGGTGATGCCCTCGCACAGCGGCGCGTAGACGATGTACGAGTGGCCCACCACCCAGCCGATGTCGCTGGTGCACCAGAAGACGTCGTCGTCCTTCAGGTCGTAGAAGGTCCGGAGGTGGTAGGCGGTGCCGACCATGTAACCGCCGTGCACGTGGACCACGCCCTTGGGCTTACCGGTGGAGCCGGAGGTGTAGAGGATGAACAGCGGGTGCTCGCTGTCCACCTGGACTGGCGCGACGTCGGGCTTGCTGCGCTGGACCAGCTCACGGAAGTCCACCTCGTTCGGCTTCAAGGGTCGGCCGCCGCCGCGGCGCCGCTGGAACCAGACCACGTGCTGTACGTCCAGCCCGGGGAGTGCCTCGTCGACGATGCCCTGCAACTCCACCGGCTTCCCGCGCCGGAACCCGATGTCGCCGGCGATGACCAGCTTCGCCTTGGCATCGACGATCCGGTCTCGCAGCGCACCGACCCCGAGGCCGGCGTAGACCACCGAGTGGATGGCGCCCAGCCGGGCCACCGCCAGCATGGAGGCAATGCCCTCGAGGGTGAGCGGCATGTAGATGATGACCCGGTCCCCCACGCCCACCCCCAGCGAGCGCAGTCCGCTGGCCAGCCGGGAGACGAGGTCGCGCAGCTCGCCATAAGTGATGCTCCGCTCGGCGCCGTCCTCGTCGAGGCAGACGAAGGCGCGGTGATTGCGCCGCGGGCCGTCGGCGTGGCGGTCGAGCGCGTTCTCGGTGATGTTGAGCTTTCCCCCGACGAA
>CAZDSB010000289.1:0-4476 GCA_964507515.1 uncultured Myxococcaceae bacterium | reverse complement strand
GGGAACGGCTCGCCCGCGTACGATCTCGCTCGCTTCCGCACGATGGAGCTCCGCGAGGGGAAGCTCGTCCCGGGCGCGTGGCACGCCCAGCCGCGGGGCGAGGGCTCGCGGCTCCCGGTGCCGGTGGCGCTCCTTCCGGGCAGCTCGCGTGCCGAGATCCGCGTGCTGTGGCTCCGGGAGGAGGGGATCTGCTGTCCGAGCGCCGCCAGCGCGTGGGTCACCGACGTTGGGGAACGCGCGAACGACGGACCGCGTCACGTCGGGGGGCTCGGGCAGCCGTGCGACTGAAACGGGTCAGCCGATGAAGACGAGGGTGAGGGAGCCAAGCACCGAGAGTGCGAGGACCCAGGCGGCGCTCTCGACGACCCCGTGAACGACCCACTTCCAGCCAGCGGTCTCGGTCTTCATGTCACCCTCGGAGAGACTTCGGATTCGGTCCGGGGCTGTGCATCGGCGGTGCCCACCCGGAACCCGCGGAATCACGAGGGCTCCGACACGTGCGCACGTGCGCCGGAGGTGACGCCGGCCGGAGGCTGTTGCGCCGCTGGCTACGGTCCGCGCCGGAGCGCCTGGAGCTTGGCCCGCTGCGCTTCCGAGAGCGTGTTGCGGATGCGGATCAGCAGCCCGAGGTGTGCGCGCTTGATCTCGGTCTCGAGCTTCATGACCTCGCCTGCCTGGGCCAGGGCCTTCGCCTCGTCGATCTGCGGCGCATCGAGGAGCTTCACCAGCTGCTCGGTCGCGGCCTGGAGCTGCCACTGCAGACGGGGAAATTGGGCCTGCGCCTTCTCGAGCTCCTTGACGATGGCCTCGCGCTGCTTGTCCTCCAGGCCAATCTCCGCCTGGTGCGTCATGATCAGCTCGGGCGGGAAGAGCTTGCTGCCGAGCGGGTCCTGCGCCTGCGGGGGTGTGGGCGGCGGCTGCCCCTGGGCCCGGGCGGTTGGACCGACGGCGAGCGCGAGCGTCGCGAGTAGGGTGCGGAGAGCGCGGCGGGTCATGGGAGGCCTCGGGGATCCAGCGTCGGGACCGACCGGAGCGTGACCAGGTCGGGCGTCTCGAGAAGGAAGTCGGTCGGGCCCACCCACCGCGTGCTCACGGTGGGCCACGCGGCGGGAGCGGGCTCCGGACGCGTGACGAGCCAGGTGGCCACCGCGGCGACGAGCGCCGTCGAGAGCACCGCCCATCGCCACGCCGCCGCGCGCCGGCCCGGGTCCCGTCGCGCGGAGGCCCACGTCGCCCCGAACCCGGGCATCCGTCGGGCGTCGTCCCGGTGCGCCTCGGCCAGGGCGGCGCGCAGCCGGGCTTCGTCGTCTCCAGGCGTCACGTCGGGTCCTCCGTTCCGAGCAGCGCGAGCAGCCGGAGCTTGCCACGGTGGTAGTGCGTCCGGGCCGTCCCCGTCGAGACGTCCATCACCTCCGCGGCCTCCTCCACCGTCATCTCATGGAAGAACACGAGATCCAGCACCTCGCGCTGGCGAGCAGGGAGCGTTCCCAGCGCACGACGGACCCGCGCTCCCCGCTCCTCGGCGAGCATCGGCTCGGCCGGATCTGGCCCCGGGCCCCCGAGCAGCTGCTTCCATGGCTCGCGTGACTCCAGCCACCGCCGCCGCCGTGCGCTGGCGGCGACGTTTCGCACCACCGCGAACAGCCAGGTTCTGAAGGCGGAGCGACCGTCGAACCGGGCGCGCCCTTCCAGGACGGAGAGGTACGCGGACTGGAGGACCTCCTCGGCTTCGGTCGAGTTCCACCGTGTGCAGGCCAGGGCCCAGGCGAAGCTCGCCGGATGGAGCGCAGCGATCTGCCGCTCGAGCTCTACCGATGCCACGCGTGGGGTCCATGGCGCACGCTAGCGCAGGGGTTCGCTGAACACGCAGGCGGCAGGGTCTCCCTCCGAACCGACGCCGCCGTCGGGCGAGACGCCCTGGGCGTAGACCCGCGCGAAGGCGTCGTTCCAGCACTCGGTGATCCGTGCTCCTGGTTCGGCGTCTCCGCCGTCGACCTCGACGTCCGCGCGGCCGGCCCCGCTCGGGATCCAGCGGGAGCCGACCCTGCCGGACTCGAGCGCCTCCGGTCCGCCAACGAGGTTCGCGGTCGCGTCGAAGGCGAGGACGCCGGAGCCGTCGGCGTGCAGGGCGGACAGGACGTCGGCCGTGGTGGGGGGCTCGGACCCGGCGTGGACCTCACCGAGGTGCACCTGGATCTGTCTGCCATCCGGCACCACGGTCCAGCCGGCGCCGAGATGGCCCTCGGCTGCGTTCGCGACCGGATCGAGCCGGTGGGCGAGATCGAGGTCCAGCGAGAACTGTCCCTGACCTGGCCCGCTGGGAGCGGCGCCGGTCGATGCGCCGGTCAGGAAGGGAGCGAACTCCGAGTCCTGGGCGTCCTTCGGGCGCAGCTCCAGAACGAACTGATGAGCGCCGGGGCCGACGCGGGTGATCGCCAGCCGCGCCGCGACCGGCGAAAGCGGAGCGACGAACGGGCCCCACATCGCCGAGTCCGGGCCGATCGCCGTGGGCGGCGTGCGCGAGATGCTGGTCACGGTGTCGAGCGCGCCTCCCACGATGCCGTTCACCTGCGCGGTCATCTGCCGGGTGAGGACATAGAGGCTCGCGGTCTCACCGACCGCGGACGCGGAGCTCTGCGACAGCGCGGCCGGAGCGCGGGAGGCCGGGGCGGTGATCTCGAGCGCCTGACGGGAGGGGAGCGCCGTCCGGAACGAGTCCGGCGAGGCGGGGGCGTCGCCTCCACAGGCGGCGCACAGCACGATCGTGACGAAGAAACCTCTCCACATGCGGACCTCCGGGACGGTGAACGTCGTGTCCGGAGGCTTGGTTGCTCGAGGGGCTCCTATATATGACAGGCAGCCCGCACCGTGCGGTCTCGCAAGGTTGCCGAATCCAGAACTCTCCCGAGATTACGACTCGAGGAGGTCACACATGCCAGGTCGGCACCACAGCAGCGCTCGCAGCGGCGGGAAGGCGACGAAGAATCCAAGAAAGTACAAGGCGCTCCGGCGGAAGGGGATGTCGAAGGCTCGCGCCGCGAAGATCACCAACGCGGGCAAGAAGGCCAGCCGGAAGGGCGGCCGCCGGTCGCACAAGGGCAGCTCGTACCGCGGCCGCAAGTAACGGAGACGTGACGATGGCATCGGCACGTCAGAAGGCGGCGGCGAGGCGGAACATCAAGAAGGCCGCCTCCGCGGCGAAGCGGAAGAAGACCATCAAGCACCTCCCGAAGCGCACCCGGACCGCGCTCGGGAAGCAGGGCAACAAGGTGAAGCGGCAGAAGCGTCGCTGACGCGCTCGTCGACGTCCGAGCATCGGCCACCGCCACCTCGTCCCGGTTCAGGGTGGCGGGACGCCGTGGTTCACCGAGCCGTCGATCAGCCTCTGGGTGCCGAGTGGATCCTGCACCGGGGTCAACTGCACGCCGCGATGGTGCGCGTCACGACCAGGACAGATCGTGCTTCGTCAGCGGGAGCGAGCGCACCCGCTTGCCAGTGGCCGCGAAGATCGCGTTGGTGAGCGCCGCGACGGCTGGCGGAAGCGCAGGCTCGCCCAGGCCGGTGGGGGGAGACTCGGCTGGTTTGCGGAAGTGGACCTCCACCGGGACCGAGTCCGGCATGCGCATCAGCGCGTACTGGTGGAAGTTGCTCTGCACCGCCCGCCCGTTCTCGAAGGTCATCTCCTGGCCGAGGGCCTCGGAGAGCCCGTCGAGCACCGCGCCCTGCGTCTGGTTCTCGGCGTTGCTCGGGTTGATGACGACGCTGCCGATGTCTCCGGCCACCCAGACCTTGTCGATCTTCAGCTCGCCCTTCTTGCTCACCGTGACCTGCGCGACCTCGGCGAAGTGTCCGCGGTGGCTGAAGTAGAAGGCGACGCCCATGCCGCTGCCGCGGGGGAGCTTCTGCTTGCCCCAGCCGGACTTCTCGGCGACCAGATCCAGCACGCCGATCATCCGCGCCGGGTCGAAGGGCGTCGGAGGAGGCGCATTGGGGCTGTTGCTCGGGGTGGACGGCGGCGTGGGCAGTGGGGTCACCGAGAGCAGGGCACGCCGGAACGCGAGCGGGTCCTTGCCGGCGGCGTGGGCCACCTCGTCGAGGAAGCTCTGGAAGGCGAAGCAGAGCGCGTTGCTGCGCGGGGCCCGAAGCGCGCCAGTGGGGATGCCGAGCGGCATCACCGACGCCTCGAGTGCGAGGTCCGGGAGGAACCGCGCCGGGAACTCTGTGCTGGACATGGCCGCCGACGGGGCGAACTCCTTCTCCGTCCCGAAGGTGATGAAGTGATCGCGGAACGCGGTCAGCTTGCCGGACGCGTCCAGCCCCGCGCTGAAGGCGTGGTAGCCGCCCGGACGGTAGAAGTCGTGGGCGAAGTCGTCCTCGCGGGTCCAGAGGAGCTTCACCGGCACGCCGGTCTCGCGGGCGATCCACGCGGCCTCGGCCATGTAGTCATTCTGGAGCCGCCGGCCGAACCCGCCACCC
>CAZDSB010000288.1:0-3272 GCA_964507515.1 uncultured Myxococcaceae bacterium | reverse complement strand
CGCGGTGATGCTGGAGCGGGCGCTGTTCTTCCGGTCCCGGCGTCTGCAGCACGCGGACGAGATCGCCCAGCGGCTCGCGCGGGGTGAGCTCGACGGGCTTCGTCCTCTTCTCGACGGTCAGCAGGCGCTGGAGGCGCGCGTGCTCCAGCAGGGCCTGGCGGTACTTCCGCAGGGCCCGGAGATGGTCGAGGAGGTGATGGCGGCGACGATGGCCTCCGAACGTCCGCGCTACGAGCGATTCCTGTCCTTCCTCGGGACGCTGGGGAGCAACGCGCCCTTCATCGGGCTCTTCGGGACGGTGCTGGGCATCATCAAGGCGTTCAACGACCTGGGCGCGGTGGCCATCCGGGGCTCGGCGATCCAGCAGACGGTGATGACCGGAATCTCCGAGGCGCTGGTCGCGACCGCGGTGGGTCTGGCGGTCGCCATCCCGGCAGTGGTGGCCTACAACCTGTTCACCCGCGGGCTGAAGAGCCGGGTGACGCGGGCGCAGGGCCTGGCGCACGCTCTGGTCGCGGCGGCGCGGAGCCGCCGGACCGAGGCGGGGGCGGCTCGCCCCGTGCGCGGCGTGGTCGAGGGATAGACGTGGCGGCGGCGTTCGATCAGGGCGACGACGACGAGATCACCGGGATCAACGTCACCCCGCTGGTGGACATCGTCCTGGTGCTGCTGATCATCTTCATGGTCACGGCGAACTTCATCGTGCGCGAGACGATGGAGGTGGATCTTCCCCGGGCGGCGAACGCCGGCACCACGGTGCAGGGGCTGGTGAACGTGGTGATGGACAAGAACGGAACGCTCTGGGTGGACGGCGCGGTGACGGACGAGGCGGGCCTGCGGGCGAAGGTCGCGGAGGGCGTGAAGCAGGACCCGGACACCCGGGCGATCATCAGCGCGGATCAATCGCTGCCCTACGGGCGGGTCATGCACCTCATCGACCTGGTAAAGGGTCAGGGCATCGCGCGTTTCGCGCTCAACATCGAGAAGGACGCGCAGGCGGCGTCCCCCCGGCCATGAGCGAGGCGGTCCTCTTCGCGCCGGAGCCATCGCGGCCAGCCAGGGTCCTCTGGGCGTTCCTGGGGATCTCGCTGGCGGTGCATGTCGCGGTGCTGGTGTGGCTGACGGTGACGCCGGTGGCGGCGGTCGCGCCGCGCAGGGCCACCGAGCTCGTCGTCGTCGAGGTGGAGCGGCCTCCGCCACCGCCTGCACCGGTGGCGCCGCCGCGGCCCGAGCCGGTCGAGGTGACCCGGCCTCCTCCGAGGCGGATGGCGTTCCGGCGCTCACCGCCGCCTCCGAACGACACGCCGCCTCCGGAGGCGAAGCCGGCGGAGCCGCCGCCGGTGGTGGTGGGGCTCACCTTGCGCTCGACGACGACGGCGGGGACCTTCGATGCGCCGGTGGGGAACACGCTCGCCGGAAAGACGCCGGAGAGGGCAACCAACCCCGCGAGCGTGATGCCGTCGCCGGTGGCGCTCTACGAGCTGGACAGCCAGCCGACGGTGATCGGGGACGTGCGGATCCCGTATCCGGAGGACGCGCGGAGCCGCGGCATCGAGGGGACGGTGGTCCTCTCGGTGCTGGTGGACGAGGGTGGACGGGTGCGGATGGTGAAGGTGGTCTCGGGGCCGGGCGGTGGGCTGGACCAGGCGGCGGCGAAGGCGGTGGAGCGGATCCGCTTCCGGCCGGCGCTGCGAAAGGGTCAGCCGGTGCCGGCGCAGATCACGTACCGCTACACCTTCCTGCTCGACTGACGGCGCTTCCCGCGAGGCGCGGCTGTCTTCTTCCGGCTGCTGGCGGAGCGCCGGGGCGCGGGCTTCTTCGGGGCGGCTGCCTTGCGGCGTGGACGGGGCGAGCGCCGGTGCGAGGCAGGGCCGCGGTCGAGAGCAGCGGCGTGCGCCTTGTGGACCCAGCGGGCGAGGCCGTCGACGTCGTCGTGGAAGGATTCGGGGACGAGGACCCACTGGCGCACGACCATGTCGCGGTGGCGCCAGGGAGCGGCGCCAGGGAGGGCGCGGAGGTCGGGAAGCAGCTCGTCGGGGAGTCGGAGGCCGATGCGGCCCTCGCGCCAGACCATGGCGAAGATGGCGCCGCCGGCGAGGAAGGCGTCGCAGCCGAACATCCGACGGACGGTGACCTGGTGAAGGTCGGCGGTGAGGTCGTCCAGCCGGGAGCGGAGCTCGAGGAGGAGGGTGCTCATGGGGAGCGCGGCGGCGGAGTGTATCGAGCCGGGGACGTGTGTCTCGTGGGAAGGAGAGAGTGTCGGCGTCGACACCGGGGTCGGGTGGCGGTCGAGGTAGCGGCAGGGAGGGGAGTCGAGTGGCGGCGCGACGCGCATGCGTGGGCGAGCGCGTCGCGGGCCTCGACTCCGGGCCGCGGCGGGTTGTCAGGGTTGCCATCGGGCGCTCACGAGCGCTGCGATGCAAGCGAACCTCGACGGGCCGTCGCGCGTGCCGATCGGAGGCCTGTGCGGGACCGCTGCGAGCCACGCGTGCGGGGCGGCCGGGGGCAGCGCGCGGCCCGACGGATGTCCAGGGCGGCGGCGGGGGGGCCTCAGGGCACTCCGCGGAAACGGAATGAGAGTGAAATTTCGGATCGAGAATCCGAGGGGTTGAAGCGACTCTGGACGCACTCGGAGTCCAAGTTCTTGCTACTAGCAACGACTTGGCTTGGGAGTGAACCGCCGCAACGGGTTTTCGCGGGGTTGGAGTCGCAAAAAACGCGCTCGGAGTGAGATTCCCGGAGTGGGTTGCGGCCGTCGGCCGGGCTCGTCCTCGCGCCTCGAGCGGCGCCGGACGAAACGAGCCCGTGGTCCGGGTCGAGCCGAGGCTCGTACCGGCAGACCACGAGCGTGCGCGCCGTCCGGTCCTCCAAGCGGTGCCGAGAGCCACGGACGGAGCGCCGGAGATCTCGCAGGCCGTCCGCCACCGGCCGTCGCGCGGACCGCCAGGCTCACTCCGCCCCCCAAGGGCCAGCTTCCCCCCGTCACCCACCGTCCCACGAGGCATCCGATCACGGAGCACCGCTTTCCTCGACGTGACCACGCCGGATGACTAGAGCTACCCCATGCCGAACGGCCAGACCGCACAGACCGCACAGGCCGCCGCCGCCGCGCGCCGCGTGCTGGCGGGCTACCGCGACGGCACGGTGACCCTGGAGTCCCTCATCTCCTGGGCCGAGGCGCTCGAGGCCAGCGCTCCGGCCGATCCGTGGCTCCGCCGCGCTGCGCAGAGCCTGGCCGACCCGCTCCTGTGCCGCGAGCGTGCGATGGCATT
>CAZDSB010000287.1:0-2884 GCA_964507515.1 uncultured Myxococcaceae bacterium | reverse complement strand
GGCATCGCTGACCCCTTCCCGCGCTTCACGATCAGCGCCGGTAGGTTGCTCGTCGCGGACGGCTCGTTCATCAAGGCAGTCCCGCTCGAAGGTGGACCGGTGACGAAGGTCGGGGCCAGCCAGCCGGTGGTGGCGCTGTTCGATCCGCCGAGCCCGGCGGTGACCCGCCCGGCGGACATGGTCGCCGATGCCCGGGCAGCGTACGTGCTCTTCCCGAGTGGGGCCTCGACGAGCCTGCTGCGACGTGTTCCCCTCGATGGTAGTTCGACCACTGACTTCGATCTCCCGGGGACCGGGTACCCGATGGGTTGCATCCTCAAGGTCGCCGTGGACGGCACGCACGTCTATTGGACCGCCCCCTCACAGACGCTCACCATCGGATGCACCATCCTGAGGGCTGCTCTCCCCGATGGTCCGGCGACGGTGCTGGTCGACCAGCCCCTGCTGGACTTCGCGCTCGCTGGTTCGGAGCTCATCTTCTCCGAGGAGGAGATCGTCAGCATCGGCGGGACGGGCTACGGGAAGCAATCACTCAGCCGCATCGACACCGCGGGCGGCCCAATCGAGGACACCCTCACTGGGATCCAGCCGATCCAGGTCGCCGCCGACACGACCGCCGTCTTCTGGATGAGAGCGGACGGGGCCGTGGTGTGGGCACCGAGATCCACTCTCGGGTCTCCGAATGGCCTCTCGGAGAACGCCCTCGGCGGCGACCTGAACCTCGCCTTTGGCCCGGAGCCCTTCGACGACCTGGTGGTCGTAGATGGAGCCGTCTACTGGACGGACATGGCCGACGGACTCATCCTCCGCTCCGCCCCGGTTCCCTGAGATGGGGCTTTCCGAGGCGCTGCGCGACCACCTCGATTACCCCTGACGGCTCAGCTCTTTTGCTCGATCCGGAGGCGACCCTTCGACTCGGCCAGCGTCTTCGCCAGCAGCGCGACGCAGGCGTGGATCGCCGTCAGGTTCGGCGTGGGCACCCCGGTGATGCGCCCGAGCTCGAGGACCGAGCCCACCAGCGCGTCCAGCTCGAGCGGCCGCCCGGTCTCCACGTCCTGGAGCATCGACGTCTTGTGCTTCCCCACAGCCTCGCCACCGGCGATGCGCTTCTCCAGGGTCACCGGGAAGCGGACGCCGAGCTTCTCGCCGATCGCCTGGGCCTCGCGCATCATCCGCTCGACGAGCGCCCGCGTCGGCGGGAACTGGATGAGGTCGACCAGGGTCGCGTGCGTGAGCGCGCTGATCGGATTGAAGGTGCAGTTACCCCAGAGCTTCACCCACAGCTCGGAGCGCAGGTCGCTCGACACGCGCACCTTGAAGCCCGCGTCCCGGAGGAGCTTCACCGTGCTGCGCAGGCGCTCGGTGTCCGAGCCGTCGATCTCCCCGAGCGAGATGCGATCTCCCTCGATGTGACGGATGACCCCCGGCGAGACGATGTCCGCCGCCGGGTAGATGATTGACCCGAGCACCCGATCCACGTCGATGTTCTTCGCGATGATCCCGCCGGGATCGACACTCTCCAGCGTCGTCCCCTCGTGAGGGCCGCCCGTCTTGAAGAAGTACCACCAGGGGATCCCGTTCTGGGCCGTGACCACGACGGTCGACGGCCCGCACAGTTGCTTGATGTCCGCCGCCACTCCCCCGACCTGGTGCGCCTTGAGCCCGATGACCACCAGATCTTGTGGCCCGAGCTCGGCCATCTTGTCGGTCGCAGGGACCTGGAAGGTCTGCTCGCTCCCCGCCTGCTGGAGCGTCAACCCCTTCTCGCGGATCGCTGCGAGATGCGGCCCGCGAACGACGACGCTGACCTCGTGACCGAGCGCGGCCAGCTTCGCCGCGACCAGCCCGCCGATTGCTCCAGCTCCGACGACGCAGATCTTCATCTCAGGAACCGAGGCCGAGTTTCTCGGCCAGGCCGATGCGCTGCAGCTTCCCGGTGGCGCCCTTCGGGATCTCCTTGAGGAACACCACCTTCCGCGGAACCTTGAAGCCGGCAAGCTTCGCCGCGCAGAAGTCGTGCAGCTCTCGCTCGGTCGCGGTCGCCCCCTCGCGGAGCACCACCGCCACCGCCACCTCCTCGCCGAGCTTGTCGTGCGGCATGGCGAAGGTGAGCGCCTGCGCCACCGCGGGGTGCGAGGACAGCAGCTCGTCCACCTCCAGCGGCGAGAACTTCTCGCCGCCACGGTTGATCTGCTCCTTGAACCGACCGGTGAGACGGAGGTAGCCGTCCTCGTCGAGGACACCCTGGTCGCCCGTCCGGAACCAGCCGTCCCGGAAGGACTTCGCGTTGGCCTCGGGGTTCGCCTCGTAGCCGGGGGTGACGTTGGGCCCGCGGATGGCGACCTCGCCCAGCTGCCCGCGCGGCAGCGGCTTCCAGTCCTCGTCGAGGATCGCCACCTCCGGTCCCGCTGCCACTCCGACGTGGCCGGGCTTGCGGGCGCGCGGAGGAAGGGGATTGGAGGCCATCTGGTGGCAGGCCTCGGTCATCCCGTACGCCTCGATCACCGGGACGCCGAAGGTCTTCTCCATCTCCATCATCACCGGCGCGGGAAGCGACGCCGAGGAGGACCGGATGAGCCGCAGCCGGCTCCGGGCGATCTCCTCGCGGTGCCGCTTGGCCCTGGCGAGGATCGCCTGGTGCATCGTCGGCACCGCGGTGTACCAGGTGGGCCGCACGTCATCGAGCCAGTGGAAGAACCTGAGCGCGTTGAACCCCGGGGTGCACGAGACCGAGCCGCCGGCCGCCAGCGAGGAGAGCGTCGCCGCGACGAGCCCGTGGATGTGGAACAGCGCCATGATGTTCAGGCAGACGTCGTCAGGGGTCAGGGCGAGCGTCCGACCGATGTTCTCGGCGCTGGCGAGGAGGTTCCGCTGCAGCAGCGGC
>CAZDSB010000286.1:0-2607 GCA_964507515.1 uncultured Myxococcaceae bacterium | reverse complement strand
GCAGGCCGTGGTGGAGGTTCTGGCGCTAGCGGCGGACGGGTCGGCGCGGCCCCGGTAGGCCCCGGTCGCAGAGTTGACGGGTCCGCGAAGCGCGTCTGACACTTCGGGTTCCACTGGAGGCGAGCGCGGTGGGCGTCCGGAGTTTCGCAGCACCGTCGAGACCCGCGTCGATCGCCGTCGGGCTCCTCCTGTCCGCGTGCGCATCGACGCGCGCTCCCGCTTCTCCCGAGCTTGCGCGCACCGAGGTGCTCGATGCCGAGCAGCGCTGGTGGGGCGCGGTGTCGCGGGGCGATGTCGATCACGCGCTGACCAAGTTCTCGTCGGACACGATCTTCGAGACGCCCGACGGCGCGATGGTCCGCGGACGGGTGGCGCTGGGCCAGCACCTCCGCCGTGACGGGCGGGACCGGCTGGAGGTGCTCGGCACTCCCGAGCACGTGCACGTCGACTCCCCGGAGCTGGTGGTGGTCACCGGCACCGGTCAGTGGACGACCACGACCGACGAGGCGCGCGGTCCGACGACCATCCGGTACATCGACACCTGGCGTTGGAATGGCTCGGCGTGGCGACTGGTCTCGGCGGCGACGGGCCTGGTGACGGAGAGCTCGGCGGGCACGGCCCTGGTGCGGCAGGTCCTGGCGGCGTGGAGCACCGGCGACTGGGCCGGGCTGCAGCCGCTGCTCGCGCCGGGGTACCGGGCGAAGTCTGGCCGCAACGGCGAGGGCAGCGAGCTGCGCCGCCGCTTCGAGACCTTCCACAAGACCTGGACCCATGCACGGTTCGACATCGAGGAGCAGTTCGCGGTGGGCGAGCGCATCGTCACCCGCATCTCCGCCACCCTCACCGAGGCGGGAACCGGCAAGACGCTGCGCTACTCCGGGCTCGACGTCAGCCGAGTGGTGGACGGACAGCTGACCGACCACTGGGACAGCTGGGAGGAGATGCGTGGGCAGCCCGCGCCGCCTGCGCCGGCCGCTCCCGCCGACGAGGGCGTGACGCCGGCGGGCACATCCGTTCCCCCCGCCGCGATCGCGCCGGCGCAGGTCACACCCGGCGTCGGCCCGGAGGCCGCCGCGCAACCTTCGACGACCTCGGCCGCCGTCCCATCCGCGCAGCTCGTGCGCCCCGCTCAGCAGGCGGGACCCGACGCCGCGGTCGAGTGACGCTCAGGACTTCGGGTCGTCCTTCGCCGACAGCAACGCCACGACCTCGGCACCGGGCGTGCCCGACCGGACGGCGGTCAGCGCGAGGCGGGCCGCGGCCGAGACGAGCTGGGCCGATCCGGCGGCCTCTCCTCCGGGCATCTCGAGCCGGAGCAGCGAGCCCGACACCTGGGCTGCGGCCCGGATGAGGTCCGGCGGCGCATCGGTTGCCCGGGCGATCTTCTCCAGCAAAGGCTGAGTGGTTCGCGCGACGTCGGCGCCGGTGACCTCGGGCAGCGCCCGGATGCGAGACGCCGCCTCGGCCGCGCCCCGACCGTCGAGCGCCCGCGGGAGAAGTCGACGGATGGCCCGGTCGGCCAGATGCGGAGCCGTGAGCGTCTCGCTCGCCGAGAGCGGCACGAGAAGCTCGGCGGGGAGATACCGGGAAAGCTCCTCGGCGAGCCGGGAACCGAGTCCCGGGCCCGCATCGGAGGAGGTCAGGCCGATTCCTTCTGCAGCTCGTCCTTCTCCGTCGCGTGCAGGATGACCGGCTCGCTCTTCTTGAGGATGACCTCCTCGGAGATCACGACCTCGCGGGCCGTCTTCTGGGACGGGATGTCGTACATCACGTCCAGCATCGCGGTCTCGAGGATGGACCGGAGGCCACGGGCACCGGCCTTGCGCCGGATGGCCTCGGAGGCGATGGCCTTCAGCGCGCCGTCGGTGAACTTCAGCGTGACGCCGTCGAGGTCGAAGAGCTTCCGGTACTGCTTGACCAGCGCGTTCTTCGGCGCGCTGAGGATGCTCATCAGGGCGCCCTCGTCGAGCTCCTCGAGCGCGGTCACGATGGGCAGCCGGCCGATGAACTCGGGGATCATCCCGAACTTGAGCAGATCCTCCGGCTCCACGTGCTGGAGCAGCTCGGAGAGGTTCCGCTGCTTCTTCTCCTTGATGTCCGCCCCGAAGCCCAGGGAGCGGCCGCCGAGCCGGCGCTCGATGATCTGGTCCAGCCCGCCGAAGGCGCCGCCGCAGATGAAGAGGATGTTGGTGGTGTCGACCTGCAGGAACTCCTGCTGCGGATGCTTGCGCCCGCCCTTCGGCGGCACCGAGGCGACGGTGCCCTCGATGATCTTGAGCAGCGCCTGCTGCACGCCCTCGCCCGAGACGTCGCGGGTGATCGACGGGTTGTCGCTCTTGCGGGCGATCTTGTCGATCTCGTCGATGTAGACGATGCCGCGCTGCGCCTTCTCGATGTCGTGATCGGCGTTCTGCAGCAGGTTGACGATGATGTTCTCGACGTCCTCGCCGACGTAGCCCGCCTCGGTGAGATTGGTCGCGTCGGCGATGGCGAACGGCACGTTCAGGATGCGGGCGAGCGTCTGCGCGAGCAGCGTCTTGCCGCAGCCAGTGGGTCCAATCAGCAAGATGTTGCTCTTGCCAAGCTCCACGTCGTCAATCTGCATGC
>CAZDSB010000285.1:0-34190 GCA_964507515.1 uncultured Myxococcaceae bacterium | reverse complement strand
AGGTGAGCGCGAGCGTGGCCAGCTCCGACTCCTCGAAGTGCTTGGTGTCCTTCAGCACGGCCGAGGCGTTCCTGAGGGCCGCCAGCTGTTCCTTGGTTCCGCCCGCCTTGAGGTACTCGCCCTCGTGCTGGAACCACTCGTAGTCGGCCTTGTTGAACACACCGATGGACATGATCGCCGTCTCGCGGAGCTTGGCGGGCACGGCGAGCTTCCCGCGGATGGTCCCGAACATGGTGTTCCAGGCCTGGGCGAAGTTCGGGCTGTGGAGGAGCATCCGGTCGAGGTTCAGCAGCTTGCCACCCGGTCGGCGTGCGCGGATGGGGCCCACGACGTCGGCCGGGCCGGCGGCATCGCCGTCGGGACGGTAAGGGATTCCGGACCTGGACACGTTCTGGGGCTCCGCGGCACGCGCCGGTGCGAGGGGGATCGAGACCGCGAGAAGTACCGCGACGACGGCCGTTCGGATCGTTTTCATGTGGGGCCCCTGGGGCTGCGAGTGCGGGCGTGCATCCTGCCGGATCGCGACTCCGGCGCACCGCTCGCGCAACCGGGATGTGGAGTTCCGGGCGTGCCTCGGGGGCGCCTCGTTGCTCAGAGGGGCAGCCGGTAGACGACGAACTCCGGTGGCTCGGCCAGCTGGTCGTAGAGTCGGCGTGCCGTCGCGTTCGCCGCCTGGGTGTGCCAGTAGAGCCGCGCAGCTCCGGCAGCCCGGGCTGCGTCTCGAACCGCCTCGATCAACCCCCGGCCGACTCCGCGGCCCCGCCACGTCTCGGCCGTGAAGAGGTCCTGCAGGTAGGCCGTGGGCTGGATCAGCGTGGTGCTGCGGTGGAACAGGAAATGTGCGAGCCCGACGAGCTCCGCGTCGGACTCCGCGACCAGCGCGTGCATTGGCTCGTACGGGTCGAGGAAGCGTTCCCAGGTGGTGCGGGTCACCGTCTCCGGAAGCGCCGTGGGCCCCGACCGCCCGTAGAAGGCGTTGTAGCCGTCCCAGAGCGGGCGCCAGCGAGGCAGGTCTCCGGCGAGCACGGGTCGGATGCGCACGGACCTCGAGCTAGCACCCGGGCCGGCTGACGGAACGGCACAGTTCTGCGCGGAGCGAGCGGTCAGTCGCGGCGCGGCGGAGCGGACGGATCCTGCTCGAGGGCGGCGTTGCGCTGCTCCAGCGGGACGCTGGAGAGGCTCACGACGAGATACTGGACACCGTACTCTCGGAGCACGTCGCCCGAGGAAGTCCTGGCGACGGAGGTGCTGACTCGCGATCGCCACATGGTACGCGGGCGCGACCGAAGGGCACCAGCCGGTTCGACTCGCCTAGAGTGCGGCGAATGGGGAACGTTCCGACCCGGCTCATTTCGACCTGCATCGCCATGACCGTGCTGGCCGGCGGTACAGCGCGCGCGGAGCAGTGCACCTTCATCGCCCGCGCCGGGGCGAAGGTGTCTCCGCGTTCGGGGAACTGCTCGCTCGACAATCAGTCCATCAAGAACGGCAAGGAGATCTGCACCCACGAGGGCAGGCCGATCTCCGAGACCACCTTCCGCGCGGGTCAGCCGGAGGGTCCGGGCTTCTACACGGACTACAACAACCAGAGGCTCGAGGTCCGCTGGAAGGGCGAGGTCGTCGACGGGCCGGTGAAGGTCTTCGACAAGACCGGCGTGCTCGAGTGCACGATGACCATCGCGAGCGGGAAGGCGGAGGGCGTCGTCCGCGAGCTGTGGCCGTCGGGCAAGCTGAAGCGCGCGACGCTGTTCAAGGCAGGCGAGGCGACGGGCCCGAAGCTGGGGCTGGTCGAGGACGGGAAGGTCTTCGAGCTGACGTGCGGCGAGTCGTCGTTCACGCCCGAGGACCGAAAGCTCTGCGGGTTCGAGGGCGGGGTCTCGACGGTGCAGTTCGCACAGCCAGACGGGAAACCACGACGGTACCTGGCGCGGTACCAGAAGGGTGTCCTGCTCGAGGAGGAGACGGTGGACGAGCAGGGCCGTCCGATGGTGCGGAAGCACGCCGGAGATCGTGTGGACGTGACCCGGAAGTTCGAGAACGGGAAGACGTACCGCAGCTACTCGACGGTGAAGGGTGATTACGACGGCGACTTCAAGGAGTGGAACGCCGAGGGCCAGCTGGTCGAGGCGGCGAAGTATGGCAAGGGCCGGGTCGTGAGCCGGACCCGCTACTACCTGAACGGGAAGACGAAGCAGGAGCTGGCGGTCGATCCAAGAACCGGGGCCATCACCGCGAAGGAGTTCTACGACACGGGGACGGCGAAGAAGACCGGGACGTACCAGCCCTGCCGGAACGACCGCTGTCTGGACTGGCCGACGCCCGAAGGCATGGTACGCGAGTTCGCGGAGGACGGACGGCTGGAGATGGAGAGCCAGTACGCGGGCGGGGAGCTGGACGGAATACGGCGGATCTTCCACAAGAACGGGAAGCCCGCGAGCGAGGAGACGTTCGCGCAGGGAAAGCCGCGGAAGCTGCGCTGCTGGTCGAGCGACGGAAAGGTGCAGCTCGAGGAGGAGTACTTCGAGGACGGCTCGCGGAAGTCGGGCTCCCCCGCCCCGTCGAGCGGGGAACGCGCCCGGCTCTGTCGTCCGGAGACCTGATCGCGGGCGTCAGGCGCGCGCGGCGGGACGAACGCCCCGGATCAGCAGCCAAAACCCCAGCGGAATCTCGAACACGGCCATCGGCAGCCACATGACCTGGGTCATGGTCCCGCCGATGGCGTCGACGAGGCGCAGGGGCAGGCCGATGACGAGGAGGATCGACGCGACGACGCCGACCCACGCGAGCGGGACGGGGATGAGGCGGCCGCGGAGGAGAAGCCAGGAGAACGCGGTGCTTCCCAGGGCGAAGAACGTCGCGGTGATGGTGACGTTCCAGCCCTGGATCTGGATCAGGAGCTCGGCGAGCGTGGTGGTGCCCTGGACCTGGGCCGCGTCGGTGGCGAGCCAGAGGACGGCGAGCGAGCCGAGGGCGCCGAGGGCCGCGAGGACACCCTCCCCGACGCGAAAGGAGAGGCCGAGCACCGCGACGTTTCGATCCTCGTCGCGGGTGATGGCGTACAGGGCGGCGGCGAGCAGGATCGCGGTGGCGCAGATGACGAGGGTGAGGACGACGTTGACCCGCATCCGCCACGCGTGCCGGGCGACCAGCGCGAGGTGGGCGGCGGTGTCGTCGGCCCGGCTCGGGCCGGAGAGCACCATCTGGGTGATGCCGACGGCGATGTAGAAGAGGAACGCGAATCCGGCGACCCTCGCGTTGGTCCGCTGCGTCATGTGCGCTCCCCCGGTTGGTCTTGCTCTACGACCGGGCGCCCGGACGATTGTGAGTGTCCGCGTCGAAGACATCGATCGTGGGGAACGCGGCCTGTCCCCGGATGCAGTCCCAGAGGTACACCGCAAGTCCCAGGTCGCCGGTCCAGAGTGAGTACCTCAGGTCGCCGAAGTGCGCCCGGTCGGCTTCGAACTGCGCGATGGCGTGCATGGCGAACGAACGCGCACGCTGCAGCCACAGTGAATCCCGCGTCCGCTCGAAGAGCGTGAGGAACGCGTATCCATTTCCCGCCGTTCCGTGACACAGATTGCTCCCCTTGCGCAGCGGCCCGGCTACCCAGATCGCCTCGCCACCGGCCAGGAGCAACGGAGCGATCTCCTCGCCAGGAAATCGGCCGAGACACACGAGGACGCCCGGCGCCCCGTGGCAGTACTGCATGAGCGTGGGTCCTGCCGACGTGAGCTGCGGCCGCCAGTTCGCGAGATTGCCCTCACGGGTGGTGGTCTGCGCCACGGTCTGGGCGATGGACGTCCGCCAGCGGTCCCACTCCTCCCCGGTCATGAGATCTCGCCCGGCGATGAGCGCTGCTGCGGTGCCGGCGAATCCGTGGACGGCGCCGAGATAGGTGCTCTTGCGCCCGTAGAGATCCTGGACCCAGTACGGGCACCGGAGCTCCTCGGACCAAGACAGCTGCGACCAGAGGGTCCGGGCCGATGCGAGAAAGAGGTCGGCCCACCGGGCGTCGCCGGTCCGCCGGAAGAGGAACAGCGCCGCGAGCATCGTTCCGGGCGCTCCCCACATCAGCTCACGGGCGGGGTGCGCGACGTTGGCTGCGATGTGGGCCGCCAGCCGATCCGCATCCGCCCGGGCTCCCGTGCGGCCGTGGCGGAGCATGAGCACGCTCGTCTCTCCGAGCAGGTAAGACGCGCCGCCACCTGCGATCCCCTCGGAGGCCAGCCACCCATCCACCCCGGTCAGGACGGCGTCGAGCTCCGGGGTGAAGTCGCGATGCGTCCGGGCGACCCCGGCCGCGCTGAGGTGACCGAGCGCCCAGATGACTCCGCAGGCGCCGTGATAGAGCGGAAATGCGGGCTGGGTGGCGGTGCCCTCGACGTCCTTGGGGTGGAGAGGCCACCACTCGCCCGGCCGGAAGCGCGCCTCGGTCTCGCCGACGATCCGGGCGATGGTCGCCCGAGCGCGCTGCGTGTCCCAGGGGAGGTCGAGGAGGGGCTCGTGACGTGTCTCGTCGAACACCATTGTCAGCCTCTCCGCCCCTGCCCGGCCCATGGTATGGCATCCGGGTGAGGCTCTTCCGATGCGCCAGCTGAAAACGCTGAAGCGGCTCTACGACGAGGAACGGCACGTCGTCATCACGGAGAAGGGCAGCCCGCCCCGGGTGCTCTTCTTCGGCGAGGACTTCCTCCTGGAGGACCTGCCGCTGGACACGCGGGTGATCTTCCCGCGCCTGCCGTTGCAGGGCGTGCCGAACGTGAAGGCCGCGATCCGCTGGGCGCTCAACCACCCCGAGGGAATGGAGCCGCTGCACGCGCTGCTCCGCCCCGGGATGAAGGTGACCATCGCGATCGACGACATCTCGCTGCCGCTGCCGCCCATGGCGCTGCCGGATGTGCGGCAGACGATTCTCGAGATCGTGCTCGAGCTGCTGGCGGACTCCGGCGTGGATGACGTGCACCTCATCATCGCCAACGCGCTCCACCGGAGGATGACCGAGGCGGAGATGCGTCGGATGGTGGGCTCGAAGATCTTCGACGCTCACTACCCGGAGCGCTACTACAACCACGACGCCGAGGACCCGGACGGGATGGTGGAGCTGGAGCGCACCGGCGCCGGCGAGGTGGTGGCGATCAACCGGCGCGCGGCGGAGAGCGACCTCCTCATCTACGTGAACATCAACCTCGTGCCGATGGACGGCGGGCACAAGTCGGTGGGCACGGGCCTGGCGAACTACGAGTCGCTGCGCGCGCACCACAACCCGAAGACCATCCGCGAGTCCGAGAGCTACATGGAGCCCTCGCGGAGCGCTCTGCACCGAAGCACCGAGCGCATCGGGCGGGTCATCGACAAGAACCTCAAGGTGTTCCACATCGAGACCGCGCTGAACAACCGGATGTTCGACGGTCCGACGGGCTTCCTGGGGAAGCGCGAGGAGGACTACACCGAGTTCGACCGCCTGAAGTTCCAGGGGCTGAAGTACACGCTGTCGAAGCTTCCGCGGGCGGCGAAGCGGAAGCTGTTCATGCAGATCCCGGCGCCCTACCAGGTGATCGGGGTGAACGCGGGAGCGACGGAGCCCTGCCACGAGAAGACGCTGGAGCTCTGCTGGAAGCAGTACTCGGTGCCGGTGGAGGGCCAGAGCGACATCGTGATCTTCCCGGTGCCGTACATCTCCCCGTACAACGTGAACTCGATCCTGAATCCCCTGCTCGTCCAGGTGATGGGGCTCGGGTACCTCTACAACCTGAACCGGGGAGTGCCGCTGGTGAAGAAGGGCGGCGTGATCATCGTCTGCCACCCCGCGTACGACGAGTTCGATCCGGAGCACCACCCCAGCTACATCGAGTTCTTCAACCGCCTGCTCCCCGAGACGCGGGACGCGATGAAGCTGGAGCACATGTACGAGCGGGAGTTCGCGGAGAACCCGAGCTACGTGCACCTGTACCGGAAGGGGCACGCGTATCACGGGGCTCACCCGTTCTACATGTGGTACTGGGGCGAGAACGGCCGCCAGCATGTCGGCAAGGTCATCTGTGCGGGAGCGGAGAACAACCACGTACCGGAGCTGCTGGGCTGGGAGCGCGCCGACACGCTCGGGGAGGCGATCGACCTTGCCCGGGGGTTCATGGGCCGCACCGCGAGCATCACCTGCGTGAAGACCGCGCCGATCGTGCAGTGTGACGTGCGGATCTGAGGCAGCCGCCGATTGGTACCGAGTCGCGGTGGCAAACCGCGCTCACAGCGTCGTGATCAGGCCACCATCGATGACGAAGTCCGCACCCACCACGTTTCCGGTGCGGTCGCTGGCGAGCGTGAGCACGAGCTGCGCGACCTCCTCCGGACGAGTGAATCTGCCGGTCACCATCGCCTTCGCGACCTGATTCGCCACGGCGTCCGCCTGACTTCCGGCCGCTCCCGCGATCGTCGAGGCAACTCCGCCCTTCCCGAGCCAGAGATCGGTCGCCACCGGGCCGGGGCTCACCGTGTTCACCCGGATCCCCTTGGGGCCGACCTCCTTCGAGAGTGATTTGCAGAAGTTGGTGAGTGCCGCCTTCGCCGCGCTGTAGTCCATCACCAGCGGGTCGGGGAGGAAGGCGTTCACCGAGCTGACGGTGACGATGGCACCCGCCCCCCGCTTCAGCAGATGGGGCAACGCCGCCCGCGTCGTGCGGACCGCGCTGAGGAAGTTGCTGGCCAGCGTCGTGGCCCAGTCCTCGTCGGTGACCGAGAGGAAGCCGTCGGTCCTCGGGCGGACAGTGCCCACGTTGTTCACCAGGATGTCCAGCCCGCCGAACGCGGCGATGGCCTCGTCGATCACCTTCTGTGGTCCCTGGAGGCTCGTCATGTCCGCGGCGACAGGGCGCACCGCCGGTCCGAATGCGGCAAGCTCTGCGCTCGACCCACGCGCCGCCGCCACGACCCGGGCCCCCTCCTCCACCAGGGCCCGGGTGACGGCGAGTCCGATCCCTCGACTCGCACCGGTGACGATCGCGACCTTCCCCGTCAGATGCAGATCCATCGTGTGCTCCTCGAACGCGTTTCGGGCACGCGTACCACGGAGCCTGCCGGGGCACGCGGCAGTCGTTCAGGGAGGAGTCCCGACCGTTCGCTTCTCAGGAGAGATCGGCTCGACGCGCGCCGGAACGCACCCGCTCAGCGGACGACGCCGATACGCACCGTTCGAGACCGGGCGATAGCCCCATCGCCGCTCCCCGACCGAGTCGCGCTCCGGCCTTGCCGCGAGCCCCTCCGGCGCCCAGGATGGCTTGGACGCGAGCCGGAGGTGGCGATGCAGGCGGGGAAGATCTGTTACCTCGAGATTCCGGCGACCGACGTCGAGGTCTCCTCGGCCTTCTACACGAAGCTCTTCGGCTGGACGCTCCGCACCCGGGGCGATGGGGCGCTCGCGTTCGACGACACGACCGGCGCGGTGAGCGGCTCCTGGGTCGTCGGACGACCTCCTGCGCGAGACCCGGGCATGCTCCCCTACGTCATGGTCGAGAACATCGACCGCACCCTCGACCTGGTCCGCGAGCTCGGAGGCGAGACCGTGACCCCTCGCATGGCCCTCGGCCCCGGTGACGCGTTCGCCGTCCTGCGCGACCCGGCGGGGAACCTGCTCGGCCTGTACCAGGGTCGGTAGAGATCGGGGGAGAGCGCGTGGGCGCGGCCAAGGTCATCGTCGCAGTGTTCGTCGGTTTCGTCTGTGCCGTCTCCATCTTCACGGCGGTGGCCGGGCTGACTGGATCGCTCCCTGTGGCGGTCGCCATCTCCGCGGCCATCACCGCCGGGGTCGCTCTCCGGATGCGCCGCCGGCTGGCCGCGCTCGACGAGCAGGCCGCTGGTCGCGGGCTCCTCGTCCTGTCGGGCATCGCGACGGCGCTCGCGGTCCTTCAGCTGGCGCGATTGACGGTCTTCACCGTTGCTCCCACCCGCGACGACTTCGCCGCGGTCCCTTGGAGCACCTTCAGCCGGCAACACTACTGCGCAACCGCCTACTTCGTCGCCGGAGCCGTCGCACGGAAAGTGACCAACATCTACGACAACGCGCTCTACGACGCTCCGGAGAGCGTGGCGACCGAGAAACGGAAGCCACGGACGATCGACGGCTTCAACGTCGACGTCTACGAGTATCCGCCGCCGTTCCTGCTCCTTCCCCGCCTGATGATGCGAGCGGTCCCGGAGTTCACCCGGTTTCGAATGGTGTGGTTCGGGCTGAGCGCGGCCTCGCTGCTCGTCGCCATGCTGCTCGCGACCGCCGCTCTGCCTCGAGCACAGCGCACCCGGGCAGTGCTGCTCATGCCGGTCGTCTGGGCAGGCCTGACCACCATCAGCGGTCTGCAGATGGGCAACTTCCAGGTGATGACGCTCGCCATCTCGATGGCCGGCATGGCGATGTTCGCTCGTCATCGCGATGCAGCAGGCGGAGCGCTGCTGGGCTTCGCGGTGGCGGGAAAGCTCTTCCCGGGGATGCTCCTCCTCTATCTTGCCGCGCGCCGAGAGTGGCGAGCGGTGGTCGCGACCTGCCTCGGCGGCGTGCTCATCCTCCTCCTCGCGCTCTGGGACATGGGCCTGGCTCCGTTCGCCGCGTTCGTCCACCACCTGCCACGCCTGCTGGGCGGAGAGGCCTTCGCCGCGTTCAGGAATCCCATGGCCGTCGCGGCCAACCTCTCGGTTCCGGGGCTCGTGTTCAAGCTCCGGCTCTTTGGCTTCCCGGACGCGGGGTTCGGCGGTGCGAAGGTGGTGGGCTGGATCTACACGCTGATCGCGATCGCGGTGACCGTTCTCCTTGCTCGACGCGGCCGCGGCGGCCCGATCGCCTGGATCACGGTGCTCATCGTCGCAAGCCTCCGGAGCCCGTTTCTTCCCAACGCCTACGCGGGCATCGCCGCTCTCTGGCTCCTGACGTTGCTCGGCGCCGAGAGCACCGCGCGATCCCGGGCGCTGGTCTGGATCGGCCTGGCCTGGATCGCCTTCGAGGCCATCTGGCCAGTGGACTGGCAGCTCGATCCCAGGATCGCCGTTGCGATCAATCTCGTTCCGCTGGCGACGATGCTGGCGCTCATCGTGCTCGCGGTCCGTTCTGACACTGCTTCCGAGGAGCGGCTAGGCCCGACGGAGGCCCCGGCTCCGACGCCAGCGATGGGCTGAGCTTCGGCGACCGTCGACCTGGTCAAAAGTCGCTGGTGTTGGAGTTCCAGATCGGGCTGTGAGAGCGCCGATGATCGCGTGCGCTCACGAAGCGGGACTTCACCAGATCGACCGCGACTTTCCCGATGACATCCTTGGCGACCGTTCCGCGGTAATTTGGGACGGTCCGGGCGAGACGCAGCTCATGCTCGTACGCCACCACCGGCTGCCAGCTCCAGGTCCCCGCCTCCGGCGCTCCTTCGGCAAACTCGGTCAAGATGACCCAGCCGGTGATGGGGAGGAAGGAAACCTTCCCGTCGCTTCCGTCCGGGGTCTCGCAGAGCAGCACCTTCAGGCCGAGGTCTCCGGCAGTGAGTGGACTGCACGAATCGATGGATCGCGTCGGCTGTGTCATTGCGCGCTCTTCCACCGGAATGAAAGCCGTCTCCCCTCCGTCAGGGTCTCGCGCTCGAAGCGGATGAGGACGTGCGCAGCGCCGAAGTCGTCGGAGACGGGCACCTGGATGACGGCGTTCCGGGTCCCCTCGGAGCACCCCGGCCAGGCGCAGGTGAGGAGCGCCTGGTCGTGCAGCGGGTGCCTCTGCCGGAGATGGTTGCAACGATCGCGTGCCCAGAGGGACGCGGAGACTGCCGAAACGGACATGCGAGCTCCCGGGACCTCGGGTTGCCCGGCAACCGGGTCGGGAAGTCGTCTCCCGGTCTAGCACGTTCGAGTGGGATCCCCTCATCCCGAGTCGCCAGGCGCACTTGCGAGCCGCTCGCGACTGATGGCCCGACGCTCAACGGCACCCTTCCCCGGATCACCCCCTGCCACGGATGATTCGCCTTCGCTCATGGGCCCCATCTACCTGGACCACAACGCGACGACTCCACTCCTCCCCGAGGTCGTCGACGCGATGCTGCCGTTCCTCCGTGAGCACTTCGGCAATCCCTCGAGCACCCACCCCTACGGCATCCGCGCCCGGAACGCCGTCACCCGCGCGCGCGAGCAGGTCGCCGCTGCGCTCGGATGCGAGCCGGAGGAGATCCTGTTCACCTCCGGTGGCACGGAGGCGAACAACCTCGCCATCCGCGGCGTGCTAGAGGCGCTCGCGGGAAAGGGCCGGCTCGTCACCAGCACCATCGAGCACCCGGCGACGGCCAGTGCCTGCGCCTGGCTGGAGCGTCACGGGCGCGAGGTCACCCGTCTCGGAGTCGACGGCGACGGACGGGTGCGGGTCGACGAGGCCCGGCACGCGATCGACCGGAACACCGCGCTCGTCACCGTGATGCACTCGAACAACGAGACCGGCGTGCTGCAGCCCATCGCGGAGCTCACCGGGCTCGCTCATACCGCGAACGCGCTCGTGCACACCGATGCCGCGCAGTCCATCGGCAAGGTCCCGGTCCGGGTCGGCGATCTCGGGGTGGATCTCCTGTCCGTCGCCGGGCACAAGCTCTACGCGCCGAAGGGCGTCGGCGCGCTGTACGTCCGGCGCGGGACGCCGCTGCACCCCGTGGTGGTCGGGGCGAGCCACGAGCGCGGTCTCCGGCCAGGCACCGAGAACGTCGCCTCGATCGTCGGGCTCGGTGTCGCGTGCGAGCTGGTGACGCAGGATCTCGCGGCAGCCTCGGCCCGGATGCGCGCGCTTCGCGACCTGCTCTGGACGCGTCTCGCGAGCACCGTTCCCGGGCTTGCCCTGAACGGACATCGAGAGCTCAGACTCCCGAACACGCTGAACGTGCGATTCCCTCGCGTATCCGGCACCGCCGTCCTGGAGGGCGCACCCGAGGTCGCGGCCTCGACGGGCTCGGCCTGCCACGAAGGAGGCGAGAGCGCGTCGGCCGTCATCCTCGCGATGGGGGTGCCTCCCGGGGACGCCCTCGGCTCGGTCCGGCTCACCCTCGGGCGCGGCACGACGCAGGAAGACGCCGTTCGCGCGGGCGAGGCCCTCGGACGCTCGTGGAGACGTCTCACGCGTGCCGGCGAATGAACGCCCCCGCGTGAGCCAGCGCCTCGCGGCCGGCCTCCAGCGCTGCATTCCACGCCGGCCAGGCGTGGATCATGTGCGGCCAGATCTCGAGCGTGACAAGCACCCTGGCGGCGCCGGCCGCCGCCGCGAGGCGAGTCGCGTCCGCGAGCAGGGCCTCGTCCGAGCCCGCCTGGATCAGCATCGGCTAGTCGTCGTCGTCGTCCCAGTCGAAGACGTACTCGCCCTCGGATGTGTACACGTCGAGCTCGGCGACGGGTTCTCCGCGCGCGCCTTCTCCCGCGAAGACCGCTCCGGCCTCCCAGGGGTTCTTCGGCAGCGAGTGCTCCTCGATGAACGCGCGGACCTGGTCCTCCACCCAGCGCCTGGCCGTCCGAAGCGCCGCGGCGGTGTCCGCGCCCGCGGAGAACGTCTTCTCGCGCGGAGGCGTGGTCCGGACCTGGGCGGTGAATGACTGGACGGAAGGCGTGGGCATCGGAGTCTCCGGCTGGGGTCCGCTCCGGCACCCTTACGAGATTTCGTGCCCGGCTTCGAGGGCGGCTGCGCCCCGGACCGGTGAACTTGCCGCCACTGAACGAGCAGGCGGACTCAGCGGGCCCGGATCTCCTTCGTCAGCCGCCCCGCGCCGTACACCTTCTCCAGACCCTCGAGGATCGCGGTCCCATGCAGCGCCACCGCCCGGTTCGTCGCGGCGTCGTATCCGTAGTCGCCGCCCAGCGAGTCCAGGTTCCCATCGAAGATGAGCCCCACCACCTGGCCGTTGCGGTCGATGAGCGGTGAGCCCGAGTTCCCGCCGATGATGTCGTTGGTCGTCGTGAGATCGAACGGCATCTCCGGGTCCAGCCTCGGGCGCGCGGCGAGCCAGCTCGGCGCCACCGCGAACGGGTATTGCCCGGTGTTCCGCGCGTACAGGCCCGACAGATGCGTCATCGCCGGGACCTGCTTGCCGGACTCGGTCCATCCCTCGACGGTTCCGTACGATAGGCGGAGGGTGAGCGTTCCATCCGGGTAGCCGGACGTGCCATGGACCGCGACGGCCGCCTGGAACAAGAGCTCCCCGTTCCTCGCCAGCGCGCCCTGGACGCGGCTCTCGTAGTCCTTGCGCACCGCCCGCGCCTGGAGGTCCAGCCGTCGCGCGAGCGCGATCATCGGGTCCTTCGATCCGGCCACCGCCGCCGCCCCGCCCTTCCAGAGCGCCTCGCGCATCCTGGGGTCGTCGAGCCGGGAGCCCGCCACCGCCTCCCGAGCGACCTCCTCCGGGCTCCGCTTCCCGATCGCCGCCTGGACCAGCGGATCGTCGGGGCCGAACGTGTCCCGGAGCATCCGGAGCCCGAAGGTGACCAGCACTCGCTCCAGGGAGCGCGGCACCGGCATGGGCCGGAGCAGCCGCGTCTCGATCAGGGGGAGCCGCGCATCGCCGAACTCGCGGAGCCGCTCGGGCGAAGGCTTCGGCCGCTCCTCCGCGGCCCGCACCAGCAATCGCGCGTACTCGAACAGGTCCGACGGGATCCCGGACTTGGACTCCGCGAGCTGATAGCGGACGAACAGCTCCCGTTCGGCCTGGACCGCCTTCTCGATTCCGCTCCATGCCGGACCGAACCGCGCCTCCTTTGCCGGGTCCTTCTTCACCGCGGCCCGCAGCTCCGCGTCCTCGGCCCGCTTGCGCTCGAAGTTCGCGGGGTCCGCGAGCCAGTCCCGACGACCGCCGAGGGCCTTCAGCCCGTTCTCCACCGTCCGGATGCGGGCGCGGCTGATGCGAAAGAGCTCCGGATTCTCGGACGAGAACTGGAGGAGCGTTCCCCGCAGCTGGGCCGAGCGCACCAGGATCCAGGGCAGGAGCACGTCGCGCTCGAGCGCGAGCTGCTCCATGGTCGAGACCCGCTCCGTCCCGCCGGGGTTTCCGGCCACGAAGACGAGATCTCCCTCCTTCACCGGGGCCGCGGACCACCGGAGAGCATCCGGCGTCTGGACCGTCGCGTCGTTCCGGTACACCCGCAGGAACGAGACGTCGTAGCCGTAGCGGGGGAACTCGAAGTTGTCCGCGTATCCGCCGAAGGCGGCCATCGGGAACTCGGGCGCGAAGACCAGTCGCACGTCCTGGAACCGCCGGTAGGTGTAGAGGTGGTACTTGCCGCCGTGAAACAGGTTGACGACGTCGCAGCGCACGTCGGCGCCGGTCGTGCACGCACCCTCGATGCGCGCACTCTCCTGGCGCAGGGCCGTGGCGAACGCCTCGCCGTCCTTCCCCGCCGTCGCAGCGTGGATGCGGTCGGTCACGTCGCTGATCGACACCAGTTGGTCGGCCTCGATGTTCGGGCACCGGCGCTCGTCCTTCGCCACTGCCGCGAAGAAGCCCTTCTCCAGATGGTCGGCCTTCGGCGTCGACAGGTCCTGCACGCATTCCCGCGCGCAGTGGTGATTGGTCATCACCAGCCCGGCGGTGGAGACGAAGCTCGCGGAGCACCCGTTCGACAGCTTGACCGCACCGAGCCGGACGCGATCCAGCCATTCCTTGGAAGGCGCGAAGCCGTAGGCGGCCTGCACCTTCGCCGCCGGGAAGTCGTTGAGCAGCCACATGCCCTCGTCGGCGAGCGCCGGAACGGCGTACACGAGGAGGAGGAACGTGAGCGAGCGGACCTGGATCACGCCCGGCCCTCTACCCCGGCCCGTGCCGATGCACAGCCGGAAAGTCGTGACTGGTGTCCATGAGGACTGAAGTGTCGACAGCGCAGGTCGGCCTGGCCTCGTCGGCGACGATCGGGTCAGCTCGTAGTCATGACTTCCCGAGCCAGGTCCGCCTCGTGCAACAGCGTCCTCCTCGTCCTGCCCCTCGCGCTCTGCGTGCTCGCCTCGGCTGCACGAGCGGACCAGCCGGCGAAGAAGCCTGGGCCGACGCAGGGCTCGTTCACGATCGAGAACTTCCGCCTCGAGAGCGGGGTCACGCTCCCCAAGGCCGTCGTCGTGTACGGCACCTACGGAACGCTCGACGCCGCGAAGGACAACGCCATCCTTCTCCCCTCGCACTACATGGCCCAGAGCGACGGGTACGACTGGCTGATCGGCGAGGGCCGCACGCTCGATCCGCGCAAGCACTTCCTCATCATGACCGAGCTGTTCGGGAACGGTCGCTCCTCCAGCCCGAGCAATACCCCCGAGCCCTTCCACGGCCCTCGCTTTCCCGTCACCACCATCCGCGACAACGTCGAGGCAGTGCGCCGCCTCCTCGAGGACGGCCTCGGCATCCATCACCTGAAGGCCGTCGTCGGCTTCTCGATGGGAGCCGAGCAGGCCTTCCAGTGGGCGGTCAGCCACCCGAGGTTCGCGGATCGCATCGTGGCCACCTCGGGCACCGCGCGCTGCTGGCCGCACGGCATCGTCCGCCTCGAATCGCAGATTCGCGCCATCGCCCTCGACCCGGCGTTCAAGGGCGGCGACTACACCGAGCGGCCGGTTCGTGGGATCGAAGCTGCGAGCGCCATCTGGCTGCCCTGGCTCTACTCGCAGGAGTGGTGGCGGCGCGAGCTGTGGAAGAAGACCGACCCCGCGTCGGCGAAGATGACGGTATCGCAGTACGCCGAGGCGCAGACGAAGGAGTTCTTCGCCGGCCTTGACGCCAACGATCTCATCTTGCAGATGCGCACCTGGCAACAGCACGACGTGGGCACCACGCCGGGGTTCGACGGCAGCACCGAGAAGGCGCTCCGGTCGATCGTCGTTCCGGTGCTCTACATGCCGTCCGCGACCGACCTCTACTTCCCGGTGGGCGATGCCAGGCTGGAGAGCGGGTGGATCCGCACCGTGACCCTCGCCCCGATCCCGACCCTCTGGGGTCACCCGGCCGGGGCGGGCGTCGACCCCGCGGACCTGGCGTTCATCGAGCGCAAGCTGCACGCGTTTCTCGCGACGCGCTGAGCGGCGCTCTGTACAGTGCCGGGCCCATGAGGCGCTCCGCCTGGCTGATCCTGACGCTCGTCCCCCTCTCCTCCCTCGCGGCTCCGGCCACCCAGAAGGACGTCGCGACGCTCTTCACCCAGTGGCGCGAGTTCCAGCGGCCGCCGCGACCGAATGGCGTCCCGGACTACTCACCGAAGGCCATGGCCGCACAGGCCAAGGCGTTGCCGAGCTGGCTCGCGCGGGTGAACGCGCTCGACGTCGCCGGCGCACCGCTGCAGCTGAGGGACGACGTCAAGATCATCCGGGCCGAGATGAGCGGGCTCGACTTCGACCACCGCGTGCTCAGCCCGTGGACGCGCGACCCCTCGTTCTACGTCACCGTCTTCGACGAGCAGTCGGACCAGCCCGCCCGCGAGGCCGAGTGGGCCGACGCCGCCATCGAGCTCTGGGCGCTCAAGTTCCCGCTCTCGTCCACCGCGGAGCGTGACCTCCTCGAGCGCCTCCGCGCCATCCCGCCGCTGCTGACCCAGGCGAGGACGAACCTGACCGGTACCGGCAAGGACCTGTGGGGGATGGCGAAGCTTCCCATCGGAGAGCAGATCTCGGCGCTCACCGCCTTCGCGCCGAAGGTGGCCTCGAACGCCGCGCTCGCCGGCGCGGTGAAGGCGGCCCTCGCCGCGACCGAGGACTACCGCCGCTGGGTCGAGCAGCAGGCCACGACCAAGACCGGTCCCTCCGGCGTCGGCGTCGACAACTACAACTGGTACCTGGCGAACGTCGCCCTCGTCCCCTACTCCCACGCGGAGCTCGTCGCGCTCCACGAGCGCGAGCTCGGACGCGCACGCGCCACGCTGGCCGCCGAGGAGCTGAAGAACCGCGCCCTCCCGCCGCAGCTGCCCGCGACCACCGTCGAGGAGCACCAGCGCCGCTTCGACGAGACGGTGAAGACCTGGATCCGCTTCCTCCGCGACAACGACTACATCACCTGGAAGGAGTGGATGGGGCCGGCCCTGTCCACGCTGCCCGGCGGCTTCAACCCGAAGCCACCCCTCGAGTTCTTCTCCGAGGTGGAGGCGCGTGACCCGATGCTGCTGCGGCTGCACATGTGGCACTTCATGGATCTCGCCGTGCTCGCCCACGAGCCTCCGGCGGATCCCGTCCGTCAGCGCCCGCTGCTCTACAACATCTTCAACACCCGGACCGAGGGGTTCGCCACCGCGCTCGAGGAGCTGATGATGCACGCCGGCCTCTTCGAGGGCCGCACCCGCTCGCGCGAGCTCGTCTACGTGATGCTCGGACAGCGAGCAGCGCGTGCGCTCGGTGACCTCCACATGCACGACAACACCTGGACGCTGGAGCAGGCCAGCGAGTTCGCGTCGAAGGCCACGCCCCGCGGCTGGCTCCGCATCGATGGACGCACGGTCCGGGGGGAGCAGCTCCTCTGGTTGCGCCGGCCGAGCTACGGGACGACCTACGTCGTCGGCAAGGCGATGACCGACGACCTGATCGCCAGGATGTCCCGGAACGGCCCGCTTCCGCTGAAGGCGCTCCTCGACGGGCTCGACCGGACGGGGCTGATCCCGATGTCCCTGGTCGTCGAGGAGCTCGGGGCGCCCCCTTGAGCACGGACGGCGAGGCGCCTGGCGCGGTCCGCGTCCCCGCGGATCCGCTCGATGCCACCATCGGGTTCCTGGAGCGCCACGGCTTCCGCCTCGAGGAGATCGCGCCCGCGGACGATCCATCCGAGGCCGTGATGAGCGGACACGGACTCCGCCTCAGGCTCGACCGCGCGCACCGCGGGGCGCTCGAGCTCCTCGTATTCGCCGCTCCGGGCGCCACGCCTGGCCGGCACGTCGGACCGGGCGGGCTCGTGATCTCGGTGGTCGCGCCGGGGGCGTCCGAGTCGGCTCCCGCAGCACCCGCCTTCGTTCACACCCGCCTCGCCGAGACGCCGTTCCACGAAGGTCGCGCCGGCCTGCTCTACCGAGATCTCCTGCCGTCGCGGCTCGGCGGCCGCTGGGTCGCCAGCCACATCCGCGCGGCGCGCGGCGGTCCGGTCACCGATCGCGTCCACCATCACGCGGTTCGCCTCCAGCTGATCTACTGCCTCTCCGGCGAGGCACGGCTGGTCTACGAGGATCAGGGACCGCAGTTCACGTTCCGGGGCGGCGATCTCGTGATGCAGCCGCCGGGTCTCCGGCACAAGGTGCTCGAGGCGAGTGCCGGGTTCGAGGTCGTCGAGATCGCGTCGCCGGCATGGCACCCGACGTCGATCGATCACGAGATGGTCCTCCCGTCGCGGGATCGAGCGCCCGAGCGCCTCCGGTCCGGCCAGCGCTTCCTCCACGCCGTCGCGGATCGGTGCTCGCGCGAGCTCCTGGCGCCCGGCGTGGAGGCCGCCGACCTCGGGCTGCAGGGCGCGAGCGGTGGCCTCGCGACCGCCCGCGCGCTGAGGTTCGACGGCGCGGGGACCGTGGAGCTCCGCGATGCCGATGACCTGCGCTTCCTCTTCGTGCGCGAGGGCTCGGGTTCGGTCGACGGGTCGACCCGCGTGGACCTCGCCACCCACGACGCGGTGGCGCTTCCGCGGGGCAAGTTCCTGTTGACCGGCGCACCCGGCCTGCGCGTCTTCGAGGTCACGTGTCTGGCGCGAGCCCCCTGACGGGGCCCGGGCTGGTAACGTCCTCCGCGCCCCGGAGGCCGCATCGTGAGCGACCGCAAGACAGACGGCATCGACGCGACGAACCAGGCCTTCCGCCGGTACGACCAGGTCGACAAGCGACAGGAGTACCACCTCGCCGAGGCCCAGCACGCCGAGGCCTTCGACGAGGAGACCCGCATCCCCACCTGCGACATCGGCCGCGTCCTGCACGGCACCGAGGCCGACAAGCAGGCGTTCGCGAGCGAGCTGGGCGATGCGCTCCGCCGCCTCGGCTTCGCCATCCTCGAGGGGCACGACGTCGACACCGCGCTGTACGACGAGGCCGATGCGCGGATCCTCGATCTGCTGACCAGCACGTCGCTCGAGGACAAGCTGCGCTACCGCGCGAGCCGCTTCGGCTCGGTCAACCAGGGGTACTTCCCGATCAAGGAGACCAGCGACATCCATCCCGACCTCGTCGAGGGCTGGGTGTTCTGCCGGCGCGCGTTCGACCTCGAGGACGACCCGACCTACCGGGAGGAGGACTTCTGGCCCCGCCCGGGAGACGAGCCGTTCTTTCGCCGGGTCTGTCAGGCCCACGGGCGGCTCATCCTCCCGGTGATGCAGAGCCTGCTGCGCTCGCTGGGCTGCGATCCGCACCTCTACGACCGGCGGCTTACCGGCACCAACTTCGGGTTGCGCCTCAACCACTACCCGCCGATGAGCGCGGCGGACGAGGCGTCGGGCGCCGGCCGGATGCTCGGCCACGAGGACGTGGACCTGTTCACCTTCCTCCCCGCGTCACGGGTCGAGGGGCTGCAGATCCTGAACAGGGCGAACGGGAAGTGGATCCGGCTCGCCGCGCCGCGGGGCTCGATCATCCTCAACACCGGCGACTACGTGCAGCGGATCTCCAACGACATCTTCCCCTCGACGACGCACCGGGTCAGCCCTCCCCGCGTCGCCGCCGAGCGGCAGGGCCCGAGGGTCTCCTTCCCGATGGCGATCTACCTCTGGGAGGACGAGGTGCTGGAGGTCCTGCCAGGGCTGGGGCCGCCGAAGTACGACCCGATCAAGGCCATCAACTTCCACACCCGGATCACCAGCAAGTACTACGGCGACGACTACGCCGTCGGTTGATCGGGCGCGCTCGCGGGCTCGGCCTCGTCGACGAGCCACCAGCTCACGAACCCCACCAGGCCCAGCACCCCGAGGCCGGTGAGGGTGATGCTGGACTGCTGGATGAGCGCTCCGGCGAGCAGGAGGACGTAGATCCCGAGGAAGAGGAGCGGGAGCGCCGGGTAGAGCGGGACCCGGAACGGCGCGCCGGGGTTCGCTGCCCGGAGCCTGAACAGCACGACCACCATGAATCCGTCGGTCACCAGGATGAAGGTGATCGCCAGCGAGAGCAGCTTCTCGAAGGTGCCGGTGGCCGCGAGCACCACCGAGACGGCGGCGACCAGGAGGAGCGCGGACCACGGCGTGCCCCCGGGGTTCACCCGGGACAGAGCGCGCGGGCCGAGGCCGTCGCGCGACAGTCCGAAGATCACCCGCGGGGTGACGAAGAGGTTCCCGTTGAGCGAGGCCACCACAACGAGGAGCGCGAGCGCCGCCATCACCGCGCCCGCCCTGCGCCCGAACATCGCCTCGGCGGCGTCACCGGCCACGAGCGTCGAGGTGGCGATGCGCTCGAACGGGAGCACGTGGACGAAGGCCGCGTTGAGCAGAAGATAGAGCGCGGTCACCGACGCGATGCCGCCGAGGAAGACCCGGGGCAGCGAGCGATCGGGGTCCTTCATCTCCTCGGCGATCTTTGCCGCGTCGGGGTACCCGTAGTAGCTCCAGATCACCGCCTGGAAGGCGACGGCCATGGCGCCGAGGATCGCGCCGCCCGTCGGCGCGCCGGGAAGGCTCGCTGACCAGCCCGCGCCGCTGCCGGCGACCGCGGCCACCACGAGGACGCCGACGAGCGCGAGGACCTTCGCCGCGGTGACCAGGTTCTGCGCCATCGTCCCGAGCCGGACCCCGACCAGGTGCACCGCGGTCAGGGCCACGATGAGCACGACGCCGACGCCAGAGGCGACGCGCGGCGGCCAGCCCACGAGGCGGGACAGGTAGTCACCGCAGACGACGGCGATGGCGGCCACTGCCGAGCAGTAGGTCAAGGCCTCGATCCAGCCGACGACGAAGCCGGCGCGCCGGCCGAAGCTCTCCCGGGCGTAGACGTACTTCCCGCCCGCGTGCGGGTGCCGGGTGGCGAGCTCGGCGAAGACCAGGGCGCCGAGGAGGCCCACCGCTCCGCCCAGGGCCCAAGCGACGAAGGTGAGCCCCGGCCGGCGCAGAGAGCTCGCGACCAGCCCGGGGGTCCGGAAGATGCCCGAGCCGACCATGATGCCCACGACGATCGCGAGCCCGTCGCCCCACCCCAGCGTTCTGCTCAACCTGAGCCGGCTCACGCGCACGGCACTCTAGCTCCGGGTTCAGCTGGAGCGACCGGCAGATGAACCCGACGAGATCGGTTCCCCTGCGTACCGAGGCAGGAGAGGAGTCACCTGGCCGGGTCGATCGACGGCATGCTCCTTGGCGTCCGGAACTGCTCCGTGCTCGCCGCTGGTCGCCCGAGCGTCACGACGGCTGCGGCCGCCAGGTACAGCACTCCCGCGCCCAGCATCGCCAGCTGCACCGCGCGGAGCGGTGCTCGGTCGGCAACGAAGAGCGAGGCGAAGATGGCCACCCCGAACGCGGTGCCAATCTGCCGGCCAGCGTTGAGCACGCCACTGCCGATTCCCGCCAGGCTCGGCTCGACGCTGGCGAGGATCGCCGCGTTCATGGGCGGAGCCACCAGCCCGGCGCCGAAACCGAGCAGCGCGAGCAACGGCCCGAGAATCCCGAACGAGCCACCTGGAGTCGCCACCGAGAGACCGAACGCGCCGGCCGCGAGCAGGACCAGCCCGGTGAGGATGGACGCACGCGGCCCGTGGCGTCCGGCGAACTTGCCGCCCACGATGCTCGCCAGCCCGAAGGTCGCGCTGATGGCGCTGATGTGGAGCCCCGCGAGCGCCGCCGCCTCTCCGCGCACGCGCTGGAAGTAGATCGAGAGCACGAGCAACCCGCCGAAGAACGCCGCCGCGTACAGGAGCGCTCCCGCCGAGGTCGTGGCGAAGGTGCGGTGCCGGAAGAGCCGTGGCGGGAGCATCGGCTCCGCCGCCGTGCTCTCCATCCAGACGAAGAGCGCGAGCCCCGCGATGCCTGCCAGGAGCGCCACGAGCACCGCCGGGGAGCCCCACCCGCGCTCCGCGCGCTCGACCAGCGCCCAGGTGACGCTCGCCAGTGACAGCGCGGCAATCGCCTGTGCGGGGAGGTCGAGCGTCCGCGCGCGGGAGGGTGGCGTCGGCTGCACGAAGCGCAACGTCAGGAGCACTCCGGCGATGCCCAGCGGGAGGTTCACCAGGAAGATGCTCCGCCACCCCAGCGTGGAGGTCAGGACGCCGCCCATCAGCGGACCACTCCCGCCGGCGACGGCGGTGAGCGCGCTCCAGAAGCCGATCGCCTGCGCACGCTGCTTCGGGTCGGGGTAGGCGCGGGCGAGCAGCGCGAGCGACGAGGGCATGAACAGCGCGGCGCCGAGTCCCTGCAGCATGCGGGCGGCGATCAGGAGCCCGATCGTGGGCGCGACGCCGCAGAGCAGCGACGCCGCGGTGAAGAGGACGAGCCCGCTGGCGAACACCCGGCGCGCACCGAGTCGGTCGCCCAGCCCGCCGGACAGGAGCAGCGCGCTCGCGAACGCCAGCGTGTAACCGTCGATCACCCAGGAGAGGCCGGCGATGCCGGTCCCGAAGTCCTGCTGGATGCTCGGGACGGCGACGTTTCCTGCGGTCACGTCGAGGAGCGCCATCCCCAGCCCGAAGCTCGTGGCCACCAGGGTCCAACGCGGCGAGTTCGTCTTCATGAGGGCATGGATGCATGCCTCCCTCGCTCGATGCCCTGGATTCGTGCCCGCATACCATGCAAAAACGCATGGCATGGCCGACTGGGAAGAGATCCGGACCTTTCTCGCGGTGGCCCGGGCCGGGACGCTGGCCGCTGCGGGGCGGGTTCTGGGGGTGGACTACACGACGGTCGGGCGGCGCGTCCGCGCCCTGGAGAAGGAGCTGGGGCTGACCCTCTTCGAGCGGGTCCGCGACCGCTACGTGCTCACCGAGGCCGCGGAAGGGCTCCGCGAGGCCGCCGAGCGGATGGAGGATGGCGCCCTCTCGCTGGAGCGGCGCGCCCTCGGAGCGGATCGCACCCTCTCCGGCGTCCTGCGCATCGCGACCACCGATGCGCTCGCGCGGATCCTGGTCCTCCCCGCGCTCCAGGCGCTGCACGAACGGCACCCGGACATCCGCGCGCACCTCCTCACCGGCCCGGCGCGCCTGAACATCACCCGCCGGGAAGCGGATGTGGCGGTGCGCTACGTCCCGCCGGACAGCGGCGAGCTCGTCGGACGGCGCATCGCGCGGATCCCGACGGCGTTCTACGCCTCGCGCGATTACCTGGCCCGGCGGCCGGTGCCCGCGCAGTCGTCGTCGCTGCGCGGTCACGACGTGGTCGCTCCCGAGGAGGGCATGCGCACCTGGTCCCGCTCCCTCCCCGACGCCCGCTACGTCCTCCGCGCCAACAGCATGTCGGGCCTGGTCCTGGCCGTCACCCTGGGCATCGGGCTGGGCGCGCTCCACTGCTGGATGGCCGACCCGTTGCCGGAGCTGGTCCGTCTCTGGCCGGACGAGCCCATCGAGCACGACGACGTCCATCTGGTGCTGCACCAGGACGTGCGGCGCACGGGGCGCGTTCGGGCCTTCGCCGAGGCGCTCGATCGGCGCGCCGCGGAGATCGCTCCGCAGCTCGAGCTCCGCACGGCAGGCGCCACCTCACGCCGCGTGCCGCGCGCCTGAGACGCCCGTCGGCTCAGCGGACGAAGTCGCGGATCGCCTGCATGAACCGGTCCGGCTGGTCGACGAACGTCATGTGCCCGGAGTCCGGCAGGACGACCAGCTTCGATCCGGCGATCTTCGCGTTCATCTCGCGGGACATCACCGGGTCCGACTCGTCGTGATCCCCCACGAGGATGAGCGTCGGCACCTTGATCTCGGAGAGCCGGTCCACCCACTCGACCTCCTTCAGGTTGCCATCGACGACGAACTCGCCGTGGGAGCCCCACATCTCGCGATACAGCTCCCACGAGTTCTTGGTGTTTCCCTCGATGGGGTCGTAGTTGGCGTCCGGACGCGCGCCGTACAGCGCGGGGAAGTAGCCCACGCCCCAGGCGAGCTTCGCATACTCGTCGGTGTACCTCCCTCGCTCCCAGGTCTCTCCCTTGCCGAAGAGCCCGGCCTTCTCCAGCGCCTCGAGCCGCGCCCGCCGGTCCGCCGGCATCGACTGCTTGAGCCGGCCCAGCGCTTCGTTCAGCTCGCGGGTGCTGGAGAAGGTGCTGGCGAGGATGAGGTGGCTCAGGTTTGCCTGGTACTTGAAGGCGTACGCCTGCACCACGACGCCGCCGTAGGAGTGGCCGAGCAGCGCGATCTTCCCCAGGCTGAGCGCCGCCCGCACCGCCTCGACGTCGTCGGCCATCTTCTCCACCGTGTACTGCTTCGCGTCCTCCAGCCGTGGTGACCGGCCCGACCCGCGCTCGTCGATGAAGACGAGCCGGTAGCTGGAGGCGAGGCGGTACAGGTTGGGCAGCAGATAGTCGTGCGAGGCGCCCGGTCCACCGTGGACCACGACGAGCGGAGGCCCCTGGCCGACCGACTTGACGTAGAGGACCACTCCTCCGTTGTCGACCAGCATCTCCTCGATCGGCATCACCGACGGACGGACGGAGCTGGCCGGAGTGGCACACGCGGCGAGCAGGGCCGTCGTGGCGAGGGTGAGGCGCGTCAGCGAGCCTGGGTTCATGGTCGGGACCGTACCGGGCACCCGACCCCGGCGGCTAGCGAGACGTCGCGCGGCTCCGGAGCCAGCCGTCGAGCGAGAAGCGGTCCTCGGCCGCCGGCATCGCGAGGAGGAAGATCAGAAGCGCGGCGCGGGGAATCACGTGGGTGTGGAACTCGTAGAGCGGCTCGAGGAGCAGGTGCCCGAACGTCACGAGGACCAGCACCGCCCCCAGCGCGAGGAGCGCGTCGCGGATCCGCAGCCCGAGGAGGAGCAGGCCGCCGGCCACGAGCTCCACCACCGGCACCACCGTGCCCGTCGCCCAGAGCGACCAGCGGGGCAGGAAGGTGTGGACGTAGGGCTCGACGAAGAGGCGCCGCGCGTGCTCGAGCGGGCCCAGGCCGAACACCTTCCAGACACCCGCCATGAAGAAGATGAAGCCGAGGATCAGCCGCGCGACGAGGAGGGCCCACGCACGGTTCGACGAGGAGGCCGGGTGCATGGCGAGCATTGAAGCCGGGAAGCGCCGGGCATGACCAGGGCCGTCGACCGCGACGCTCCCGGGTGGCACCATCACCCTCGGACAGCCACGAGGCGCCGATGTCGGAAGCTCATCTCCGGTTCACGTGCGAGATCGCCGCTCCCCCGGCGGCGGTGTTCGACCTGGTCGCGGACCTGCCGCACTACGGGCGCTGGCTCCCCGACTCGTCGGCGTTCGGTGGGACCGTCGACGTGACGCCGTATCCGGTCCGTCTCGGCACGACCTATCTCGATGCAGGACCGATCCAGAAGCCGGGCAAGGTCACCGAGTTCGACCGGCCCAGGCACATCGGTTTTCAGCACGCGGTGATGATCCGCAGCCCGATCTCGACCGACGTCGAGGCCCGGATCCGCTACACCTTCGAGCCCCGGGGCGGCGGAACCGCGGTCGTCCGCGAGCTGGACCTCGACATCGACCTGCGCGGCCTGCGCACGCTGCTGCGACCTGCCCTGCTCTGGGGCTTCCGGAAGGAGAACCTCCGGACGCTCGCGTGCCTCAAGCGGCATCTCGAGACGCCACCGCCGGGCTCGACGCGCTAACGCGGGTGGACGTGGGCAGACGCAGTGCCGTTCACCGGCAATTCGGACCCGACTCGCGGATTTCTTTTTGCGGCCCCTCGTGCAGACCAGCTAGCGGCGAGGTCCATGCAACCATCGCATCTTCTGCTCGCCCTCGCGCTCGTGGGCGCGTTCGCCGTCCGGGCTGCCCCGGATGCCGTAGCCGGTCGGACCGCGGCTGCCCCGAGCGGCCTCGAGCCAGCCTTCATCGACCCGTCGATCCGCGCAGGTGACGACTTCTTCCGGCACTCCAACGGGAAGTGGCTCGCGACGACCGCGATCCCTCCCGACCGCAGCTCGTGGGGTGCCTCCGCCGAGCTCGATGAACGCCTCCGGCTCCAGACGCGGGAGATCCTCGAGGCTGCTGCCCTGGCGAAGGCAGCCCGCGGGTCGGTGGCGCAGAAGGTGGGCGACTTCTACGCCTCGGCGATGGACGAGGGCGCAGTCGAATCGAAGGGCCTCGCCCCGCTGAAGCCCGAGCTCTCGCGCATCGCCGCACTGAAGACGAAGGCCGACCTGGCCGCCTATCTCGGCGACGAGCTCCGGGCCGACGTGGACGCCATGGACTGCACCAACTTCCAGACCTCGCGGCTCTTCGGCCTGTGGGTGGCCCCCGATCTGGCGGAGCCGACGCGAAGCGTGCCCTTCCTCCTGCAGGGCGGCCTCGGCATGCCGGATCGCGAGTACTACCTGTCCACCGCGCCGAGCATGGTCGAGACGCGTGCGAAGTACCTCGCGCACGTCGAGAAGATCCTCGGGCTCGCCGGCATCCAGGACGCTGCGAAGCGGGCCGCCCGGGTGGTGGATCTCGAGAGGAAGATGGCGAAGGTCCACGCGACTCGCCTCGAGTCCCTCGAGGTCAAGAACGCCAACAACCCCTGGCCGCGGGTCGAGTGGACGAAGCGTGCGCCGGGCCTCGACTGGAACCGCTTCTTCAAGGCCGCCGGGCTCGGCGAGCAGCCGGTGGTCTTTGCCTGGCACCCGAAGGCGACCGTGGGCCTCTCCGCGCTCGTCGCGCACGAGCCGCTCGATGCGTGGAAGGACTGGGCGACCTACCACGCCGTGGATCGCCGCTCGGGGTTCCTCGCCAAGGCGTTCCAGGACGAGGCGTTTGCCTTCTACGGCCGCGTCCTCAGCGGGACGGACGAGATGCCGGCGCGCTGGAAGCGAGCCCAGGCGTGGATGGACGGTGTGGTGGGGGAGGCGGTGGGCCGTCTCTTCGTCGAGCGGCACTTCTCACCGCAGGCCAAGGCCAAGGCATCGGAGCTGATCAGGTCCATCTCGGCGGCCTTCGTGCGCCGGATCGACGCGCTGGACTGGATGGCGCCGTCGACCAAGGCCGAGGCCAAGGCCAAGGTGCGGGCGCTCTACGTCGGCGTCGGCTATCCCGACCACTGGCAGGACTGGTCGGGCCTGGAGGTCCGGCGCGACGACCTGGTGGGCAACGTGGACCGCGCCGAGCGCTTCGCTCTCGCGCACGAGCTCGCCAAGCTCGGCAAGCCGGTGGACCGGACCGCCTGGTGCATGAACCCGCACATCGTGAACGCGGTGAACCTGCCGGCACGGAACGCGCTGAGCATCCCCGCGGGCATCCTCCAGCCGCCGTACTTCGAGCTCGACGCGCCGCCTGCGGTCAACTACGCGTCCATCGGCGGGACGGTCGGGCACGAGATCAGTCACAGCTTCGACGACCAGGGCGCGCTCTTCGATTCGACCGGCAAGCTGCGGAACTGGTGGACGAAGGAGGACCTCGCGCACTTCCAGGCCTCCGGGACGCAGCTGGCCACCCAGTTCGACGGGTACCGGCCCTTCCCCGACCTGCACGTGAACGGCAAGCAGACGCTGAGCGAGAACATCGCCGACCTCGCCGGGCTCGCCGCGGCCCATGACGCGTGGATCGGGACGCTGGGAGGCGCGCCGGCGCCGGTCGTCAAGGGGTTCACCGGCGAGCAGCAGTTCTTCCTCGCCTACGCACAGTCGTGGCGCACCAAGTTCCGCGATCCCCTGATGCGGCAGCTCGTCGTGAGCGACGGGCACGCGCCCGACCCGTACCGTGCCCAGACGGTGCGGAACTTCGATGCCTGGTACCCGGCCTTCGACGTCAAGCCGGGGGAGGGCCTCTACCTGGGGCCGAAGGACCGCGTGCGTCTGTGGTGATTCGGGCGACCGACCTCAGTCGCGCAGCTGGACCAGCGGCAGCGCGATCCGCACCCGGAAGCCACGGCCCACACGCGGCTCGACGCGGAGCAGACCGCCGGCCTCGCGGACCAGGCGGACGCAGCTCGCGAGGTCGCCGTGGGGCACCGGGCAGCTATCGGTGCGGGTGAGGACCAGCTCGAGCACCGAGACTTCGCGGGTCATCGAGACGACCAGATCCCCGAGACGCGCGTAGGTGGGTCCAGGCCCGCGCGCCGTCTCCAGCAGCACGCGAACCAGCGCATGACGCAGCCGTGGCTCGTCGGCCTGGACCAGAGTCGCCGGCAGGAGCTCGGTGCGGATCCCGCACGTCCGCTTCACCTCGGAGCTCACCAGCCGCAGCGCGCTCCGCACGGCCTCGCTCGCGTCGACCGGGCCCGGCGAGTACGGCACCTGCCGGAGAAACCCGCGCAGCTCGTGAACCGGCAGGTGCGCCCGTCGCGCGAGGAGCATCGCGGATGCGAGGACCCGGCCGCACTCCTCGAGCTCCAGTGTGGGATCGGTGTCCGCGAGCGCTCCGACCTCGTCCGCGACGACCCCGATCAGCCCGAGGAGCTGCTCGAGAGGAGCCTCGACCTCCTCGGCGAGCGCGGCGGCCAGCCCTCCGGCGATCCGCTCACGCTCCGCCGTGTCGTCAAGCGCGACGTCCTGGGCACCGGTCCAGTCCTGGTTGATGTACCCGAACTGCTGCGACGTGGCGCCGTCCGCGAACGGAAGCAGGCGCGTGGTGTACGTGCGCAGGCCATGTCCGGTCGCCACCTGCCAGCGCACGTCCAGCGGCTTCCCGAGCTGGTGCGCCGCCTCGAGCGACATCAGCCAGCCCTGGACCAGCGCCGGTGGAATCCCGAGCTCGAGGGCCGAGCGTCCGGCTATCTCCGCAGGCTCGACGCCCAGCTGCGCCGCGCTCGCCGCGTTGGCCTTGACGAACCGGGCGTCCTCTCCGTTCCGCGAGAGGACTCCCATCGGGAGCGGGGCGTGGCTGAAGAAGTCCTCCCAGGGAACGGGGAGGACGATGGCAGACGACGATGGGTCGGGCATTCCTGAAAGGGCTCGCGAGAGCACGACCGGGTCGTCGGCTCGGAGATCCAGCTCGAAGTTGAGCGCGTCCGACTAGTCGCCAGGCGTCCAGGCGTCGAGAGGACCCCATGAGCGTTGCTTATGTGCTCTATCCCCCGCATGCCAGCGCCCGCCCCTCGCCGGGAACTCGCCGCCGTCTGCCTCGCGTACCTGACCGCGCTGCTCGTCGCGCTCGCGATGGGGTGGGCGCTCCGTGGCCGCGACCCCGTCCTCGTCGCGGCGCTTGCCGACGTCGCCGCCACGCTGGTGGTGTTCTACTTCAGCATCCGTCACGACAACTCGAGCGTCTACGACCCGTACTGGAGCGTGGCGCCGATCTTCATCGCTTCTGGCTGGGCGGTCGGTGCCCCGGGCGGCCCGGGTGTCCGCGCCATCGTCGTCTGCGTCCTGATCGCGGTCTGGGGCATCCGGCTCACCGCGAACTGGGTCGCGCGCTGGCGCGGATTCGGTGACGAGGACTTTCGCTACGCCGAGATCCGCGCGAGGACCGGCCGTCTCTACTGGCCGGTGAGCCTCCTCACCATCCACCTCCTGCCGACCGCGTGGGTCTTCCTCGGGCTCCTCGCGGCCTGGCCCGCGCTCGCCGACAACGGACCGGGGACCGGTGCGCTCGATGCCGTCGCCTTCGCCGTCACGGTCGGCGGCGTCGCGACCGAGGCCGTCGCCGACCGCCAGCTGCGGAGCTTCCTGCGCGCGCGGCGCGATCCGTCCGCGGTGCTCGAGACCGGGCTGTGGCGCCTCTCCCGGCACCCCAACTACTTCGGGGAGATCACCTTCTGGTGGGGCCTCTGGCTCTTCGGCCTCGCCGCGGACCCGGGACGGGCATGGACCGTGGTCGGCCCCCTCTCGATCACCCTGCTCTTCGTGCTGGTGAGCATCCCCTGGATGGATCGGCGGATGCTCTCCCGCCACCCAGCGTGGGCCCGGCGGATGTCGACCTCCGCGCTCGTCCCGTGGCCGCGACGTGGCTGACCTGCGCGGGGACGTGCTCTAGCCTGGCGGCGTGACCACCGCCCGGGTTCACCGCCGGATCCCGCTGCTCGTCATCGCGCTCCTCGCTCACGACGCCGCAGGGGCCGCAGTCCCGGACCTCGACGCGCTTCGCAGCCGTTACGCCGGCGAGTACGAGTTCATCGGGGGCTCCGCCGAGCGAGCCTCGGTGCCGGCCGCGGTGGAGCGCTCGGTCGACGGCATGTTCTTCATCGCGCGAGGCATCGCCTATGACCGGCTCCTCAAGAGCTCGCAGGTCTGCGAACGCTACACGCTCGACTTCGGCGCCAGTCGCGTCTCGGTCGCGGGCTCGTGCCGGACTCCCGACGTCAGCCCGGCTGACGGCTCCGAGGTGGAGCACCGCACGCGGCAGGGGGAGACCAGCATGCTGAGCCAGAAGTTCGTAGACGACACGCTGGTCCAGGAATTCCGCGGCGACGAGGGAGCCCGCAAGGTCGTGTGGACGCTCCTCCCGGACGGGAACACGCTGCACGCCAAGGTGCTCATCACCAGCAAGCACCTCCCTCGGCCCGTCGAGTACGCCCTCACCTACCGGCGGAAGATCTCCGCCGGCCCGTCAGCCGACGGAGGCCAGGGCGACGCGGGGCGGTGACATCGGTGGCCCGCCCCCGCCGCACCGCCGGGGTCACGCGTGCGCCGTCGCCCCGTTGCCGGGCTTGAGGATCACCTTGGTGTATCCATCGCGTCGCTGGTCGAAGCGCTTGTACGCCTCGGGCGCGTCTTCGAGCCCCACCCGGTGGCTGACGATGAAGCTCGGCCGCGCCTTGCCGGCGATGATGAGGTCGCGCAGGTACGCGTTGTAGCGCTTCACCGGGCACTGCCCGGTGCCGACCGAGATCGCCTTGTCGAAGATCTCCGCCATCGGGAAGGGGTAGATGCCCTGCTTCCTCTGGTCGTCCTTCGCTCCGGGGTCCGGCGCCAGGTACACGCCCACCACGCCGATCGCGCCGGTCGGGTTCACCACCTCGATCAACCAGTCCAGCACCTGGGTCGGGTTCTCCGGACCGGCGTAGGCGTCGGATGCCTTCCCGTCGCGCGCCTGGTAGCCAACGGCGTCGATGCCGCACATCACGCCGTCCATCTTCTCCTCGCCCGGACGGAGGGCAGCACGCAGCGCCGCCCGCTTCCGCAGCGCCTTGATCTGCTCCACCGGATCCTTCTCGGTGAAGTCGATCGGCGTGGCGCCCATCCGGCTCACCTTCTCCAGCCGCTCGGGCACGCTATCGACGACGTAGACCTCGGACGCGCCACGGAGGAGCGCGCTGTAGCCGGCGAGCAAACCCACCGGCCCCGCGCCGAAGACCGCCACCGTGCTCCCCGGACGGACGCGGGCAAGCTCGGTGGCGTGGTAGCCGGTGGGGAATACGTCGGAGAGGAGCAGGAAGTCGTCCTCGAGCGAGTCGCCCGGCTGACCGGGCAGCTTGAGACAGTTGAAGTCGGCCCAGGGGACGCGAAGCAGCTCTGCCTGGCCACCCCGGTAGGGACCCATGCCGGCGTACCCGTACCCTGCGGTCGCGGCTTCGGGATTGGCGACGAGGCAGGCGTGCGTCTGCTGCCGCACGCAGTTGAAACAGGTGCCGCACGCGATGTTGAAGGGGATGACGACGCGATCGCCCTTCTTCAGCGAGCTCACCGCGCCGCCCACCTCCGCGATGACGCCCATGTTCTCGTGCCCGAGGACCTGACCCTTCTCCATCTCGGTACGACCCTCGTACATGTGCAGATCGCTTCCGCAGATGCCGGAGGAGGTGATGCGCACCAGCACGTCGGTGGGCTGCTCGATGCGCGCATCGTCCACCTCCTGGACGCGGACATCGGTCTTGTTCTCGTAGACGACAGCTCTCATGGCTGCGGCCTCGGTGCTCGGGTTCGACACCCAAGCTGCGCACGTCGACCCGGATCGGAAGCACGAGCGCGGGAGCGCTCCGGCGGAAGGTCGGTCGTGCGGAGTCCTGACGCAGTCTCGCTGGATCGCTCCGGCCCGGAGCGCGAAGCTCCTCGCCGGAAGCTCTCGATGCGGATCATCACCCTGCTGACCGACTTCGGGCTCGCGGACGGCTACGTCGCCGCGATGAAGGGCGTCATCGCCGGAATCGCGCCGGATGCCGCGCTGATCGACGTCACCCACCTCGTACCGCCCCAGGACGTCGCCTCCGGCCGCTTCCGGCTGCTCACCGTCGCGCCGTACTTCCCGCCCGGCACGGTTCACCTGGCCGTCGTGGATCCGGGGGTGGGAACGAGTCGCCGGGCAGTCGCCGTCCGGTCGAGCAGCGGCTCGCTCCTCGTCGGACCGGACAACGGGCTCCTCCTCGGAGCACTCGAGGCGGATCCTGCGGTGTCCGCGGTGGAGCTCTCCGAACCTCGGTTCTGGCGGACGCCGACCCCGAGCGCGACCTTCCACGGCCGCGACGTCTTCGCTCCGGTCGCGGCGCACCTGGCGACGGGCGTGGCGCTGGGGGAGCTCGGGCGCGCCATCGCGCCGGGGTCACTGGTGAAGCTCGACGTCGCGTCGTGGCGGTCGGTCAGCGGAGGCGCGGAGGGAGCCATCCAGGCGGTGGATGGCTTCGGCAACTTGATCTCCAGCATCCCGGGACACGTGCTCCCGGCGCACGGTCGATGGTCGGCGTCGATCGCCGGGCGCACGGTGACGGGTGAAAGGACCTACGGCGACGTGCGACCGGGTGAGGTGGTGGCGCTCGTCGGCAGCCACGGCTTCGTGGAGATCGCCGTGCGCCAGGGAGATGCCCGGAAGACCCTGGAAGCGGCTACCAGCACCGCCGTGGCGATCCGCTGGGAGCGGTCCTCCTGAAAGTTCCATTGCTCCGGGCGGGGAATGCCGGCAGGGTCTCGCCGTCTCGCTCCCTGAGGAGGGCATCGACCATGGGATTCATCTGGATGATCGTCGTGGGACTCGTCGCCGGCCTCATCGCCCGGGCGATCATGCCCGGTGCGGATCCGATGGGCTGGATCGCCACCATCGTCCTCGGAATCGTGGGCTCGTTCGTCGGCGGGTTCCTCGCCGGCATCGTCTTCGGACATCCCGCGGGAGCCGGATTCGAGCCCTCGGGCATCGTCGGGAGCATCATCGGCGCCCTGATCGTCCTGTTCATCTACCGGAAGGTGAAGGCCCGCCCCGCCTGACGACGGCCCGAGGCAGGGGCGAGGGTTCTCCCGGTCCGGGTCCTGATTGCCTTGGCAATGATGGGTCGCGCTGCGGACGACGCGAAGCGTCGAGCCCACGTCCGGCGGGAGAGACGAGCGCCCTGGCGGACGGGCGAGCGCCGCCTCCGCTGAACCGAACGGTGCACTCCGGACATCCGGCATTCCACCACCGCCGGATCCGACCCGAGGCGGCCGCGACTCTCGCTGCCCTCGTGGTAAGAATCCGGCAGCTCTCTCTCCCACGAGGAGGCGCCGTGTTCGAGCTGAAGCCGCTGCGCGCCGAGGCCATCCCTGCTGCCCTCTCCAAGGCAGAGCGATACCGGCTGCTCAACGAGCCGGAGCAGGCCGAGAGCATCTGCCAGGACGTCCTCCGGACCCAGCCCGGGAACCAGCAGGCCGTCACGCTCTACCTGCTCGCCATCACCGACAGCTTCCGCACCAGCAATCAGCCGGACGTGTGGCGTGCTCGCGCGCTGATCGAGCAGCTCACGTCGGACTACGACCGCTGCTACTACGCCGGCATCGTCGAGGAGCGCCTCGCACGGGCGAAGCTCGAGTCCGGCGGACCGCTCTCGCCGCAGGAGGCCTTTGTCGGCTTTACGCGAGCGATGCGCTGGTACACGCAGGCCGAGGCGCTGCGGCCGGCGGGGAATGACGACGCCGTCCTCCGCTGGAACAGCTGCGCGCGCATCTTGATGGAGAGCCCGCATCTCCGTCCCGCTGCCGAGTACGACGAGACCATCGAGCTCCGGCTCGAGTAATCGCTGCCTGAAGTCCGTCTTCATTCCTTGACACCCCCGGGTACGGCCCCGGAGACTTTCGTGCTCCGTTTCGCGAGCTCGTCTCTCTCCCTCCCGGAGGTCTGGATGTCGGCAGTCGCACCGCAGGCGCCGCCCACCCCGGTTCTCACGCGCGCGCCCCAGCGGGTCGATGCCTGGTGGGTGACGCCGGTCCTCACGGTCGCAGTCCTCGGCGGATTCGTCGTCTACGCCACCTGGGCGGGACTGCAGAACGCGTACTACTGGGCCGACCCGTACCTGTCCCCGTTCTACTCGCCGTGCCTGAGCGCGAACTGCGCGCACTCGGATGTGACCATCTTCGGGGACTGGTGGAAGTGGTCGCCGGCGATCCTCATCCTCTGGGCGCCAGGTGGATTCCGGTTCACCTGCTACTACTACCGCAAGGCCTACTACCGGGCCTTCGTCTGGGCACCGCCGGCGTGCGCCGTGCCCGATGCGCGGTCGAAGTACTTCGGCGAGAGCCGTTTCCCGCTCATCCTCCAGAACATCCACCGCTACTTCTTCTATGCGTCGATCCCGGTCCTGTTCTTCCTCTGGTGGGATGCGATCCGGGCCTTCCACTTTCCCGACGGCTTCGGGATCGGCCTGGGCACCCTCATCCTGGTGGCCAACGCCACCCTGCTCAGCCTCTACACGCTGTCCTGCCACTCCTGCCGGCACGCCTGCGGAGGCGGGCTCGACCGCTTCTCCAGGGCGCCGACCCGCCATGCGATCTGGAAGAAGCTGACCGTCCTCAACGAGCGGCATGCGCAGATCGCGTGGGTGAGCCTCTTCGGAGTGGCCCTGACCGATCTCTACGTTCGCCTCGTCGCCATGGGCACCATCCATGACCTGAGGCTCTTCTGATGGCCGAGTACGAGACGCACGAGCACGACGTCCTGATCATCGGCGCCGGCGGGGCCGGGTTGCGCGCGGCGGTCGAGTCCTCGGCGCAGGGCGCCAACACTGCGCTGATCTGCAAGTCGCTCCTCGGCAAGGCCCACACGGTGATGGCCGAGGGCGGCATCGCCGCGGCGATGGGCAACGTCTGGCCCGAGGACAACTGGAAGGTCCACTTCCGCGACACGATGCGGGGCGGGAAGCTCCTCAACAACTGGCGGATGGCGCAGCTGCATGCGCAGGAGGCGCCGGACCGGGTGCTGGAGCTCGAAGAGTGGGGCGCGCTCTTCGACCGGACGAAGGACGGGCTCATCCAACAGCGTGACTTCGGTGGACACCCCAACGCGCGGCTGGCCCACGTGGGCGACCGGACCGGGCTGGAGATGATCCGGACGCT